>CAZQUC010000409.1:0-3185 GCA_964596095.1 uncultured Enterobacteriaceae bacterium | reverse complement strand
GCCGATCTCGCGGATGACCGCGAACGACGCGTCGCGCATGATCTGGTATTCGCGGTCGGTCAACGTCTGCGCCGGGGCGACGGTGATGGAGTCGCCGGTGTGGACGCCCATGGGGTCGAAATTTTCGATGGAGCAGATGACGACGCAGTTGTCGGCCCGGTCGCGCATGACCTCCATTTCGTATTCCTTCCAACCGAGCAGTGATTCGTCGATGAGCACTTCGGCGACCGGCGACATGTCGAGGCCGCGCGCGACGATGGTGTCGAATTCCTCTTTGTTGTAAGCGATGCCGCCGCCGGAGCCGCCGAGCGTGAAGCCGGGGCGGATGATGAGCGGAAAGGAGCCGATCTCCGCCGCGATGCCGCGGGCGATTTCCAGGCCCCGCTTGTAGTCGAAGGTCTCGCGCGTTTCGCCGGTGGCCGGGTCCACGGTGGTGATGACCGGCGCCTTGGCGATGCCGGACTTGGCCATGTCGAGGCCGATCTTTTCCATGGCCGCCTTGAAGGCCGAGCGGTCCTCGCCCTTGGTGATGGCCTCGGCGTTGGCGCCGATGAGGCGGACGCCGTATTTCTCCAGCTTGCCCGCGCGGACGAGCGCCATGGCGGTATTGAGCGCGGTCTGGCCACCGAGCGTGGGCAGGAGGGCGTCAGGCTTCTCCTTGATGATGATTTTCTCCACCATCTCGGGTGTGATCGGCTCGATGTAAGTCCGCGCGGCGAACTCCGGATCGGTCATGATAGTGGCCGGATTGGAGTTGATGAGCACGACCTCATACCCCTCCTCGCGCAGCGCCTTGCAGGCCTGCACGCCGGAATAATCGAACTCGCACCCCTGTCCGATGACGATGGGGCCGGAGCCGATGAGGAGGATTTTATGGATCGAGGGGTCCTTGGGCATGTGGAAAAATCTGAAGGATGAAGGATGAAATCTGAAAACGCCGGGATGGCCGCGCCGTCAAAAAAACTGGAAAACGGTAAACGGGCCTCCGTTGCCACAGGGCGAATCCGGTGTCAAAGGCGGCGTGGAACAACGCAAGGCCGAACTTGACGCACGACGCGGGCCGGAGCCAGAGTCGGCGCCGATCGACATCATGACGCCCGCCGAACTCAAACACTCCGCCGCCACCGCCACCGCCTCGGACGGGCCGCCGTCAGAAGCCAGCCCGGCGGCGCAAGCGTTGTGGTGCTGCGAAGCGGGGCGCTGGGACGAGGCGCACGCCATCGCGCAGGATCTGCACACCCCGCTGGGGTCATGGATCCACGCGCTGCTGCATTTGATCGAAGGCGATGAGTGGAACGCGGGCTATTGGTTCAGCCGCGCGGGCAAGCCGGCGGTGTCCCGCGCGGAGATCGCGGCGGAGTGGGAGAAGATCGCGGTGGTGGCGTTGGGGGAGAAGGTTCAAGGCAGGCGGGATTTCCAGTAACCCGGTTGCCGATGGTGGTGAGCTACGGCATAAACGACGATCAACCGACGGTCAGGCTGATAATGATAGAACAGATAATAGGGGAACCTCTTCATGCGGAAGACACGGACTCCTTGCTCCACGGGTTGAAACCTTTCCGGATCATCAGCGATAACGGCAAGCGCCTGCTCTACCGCCTGGACGAACTTCTCTCCCAATCCGAAGCGATCTTGGGAATAGAGAACCGCTTCCCGATATTCCGCCAAAGCCATTGCTTCAAAACGGACGGTCATGACAGAGCGGCAAGCGCGTCACGCACCTGCCGATGCGCTTCCTCCGCGGGAATGAGCGGAGAGCGACCGCCCTCGACGTCCGCCATCCGTTCCTTCACGGTTTCCATCCACTCGGACATAAACTCTGGAGAAGGCCGGCTCCGTTCGAGAATGGCTTCCACGAGTTCCGCACGCGCTTCGTCGGGCAAGCGAAGCGCTTCTTCTACCAATTGTGCAACCGAAGCAGTCATGGAAAAAAATACATGGAGAGGCTCGGTCAGGCAATCAGTGTTTGCCAAGGCGGAACCGCTACCCTCCTCACAAATTGAGCAGCAACTCTTCCATCACCGGCTGCTCCACGCCATGCACGCGCGAGGGCGGGAGTTTCGGCGCGACGGGTGGGGAAGCGGGGGGAGCGGAGCGGTCCGGCAGACGAGGCGAGGCGGGAGGCTCTGGCTCCACTGCCACCTGCCTGTCGAGGGCGGCACGCTTCGCGGCGGCGATGGTCTCCTCCGGCTCGGGCGGCGCGGCGGAGAAAACTTCCACCGGGGTTTCCTCCGGGACAGAGACCTCCTCGGGGGTTGCCGGGGTGGATTCCGGTTCGACCGCGGTCAGCGGCTCCGGCGTGGCGACGGCTTCTGAGGCCACGGCGGGTTCCTGGGCTTTGCGACGGGGCGCGCGCCTCTTGAGCACGGATTTTGGCTTGACCACGGGGAGCGGCGCGGACGGCGTTAGCGACGCCAGGCCGGGCAGGCGGAACACGGTGGTGGTGAGGCCGGAGGCGGTGAGGGTTTCGCGGACGATGGGCGAGGACAGCAGGCGCGCGAGCATCGCCTCCTCCAGCTTCAGCACGACCGGATAACGCGCGGCGAGCAGGGCCAGCGGCTGGTGGTATTCGATCAGATGCACCCCCTCCTCGGGCGTGTAGGCGAGTTGCGCGTAGTGGCCCTCGGCGTCGCGTAGTTTGGCGAACGCTTCCAGGAACTCCAATGGGCCGGATGCCTTGATCTGCCGGGCATAAGCCTCGGTCTTCTTGTTGAAATAATGATAAAGCAGCTTCTCCGCCGCCGTCGCGCCGTGAAGCTGATGCACGGCCTCCATGAGGTCGAGCGACAGGGCGTCGGCCTGCCGGGGGAACAGCGCCTGAGCTTTGGCGGTGAGGCGATAGGCCAATTCGGGCCGGCCATTGGCCTGGGGTCGCCGCCAGGTATCGAGATACCCGCGCTTGTGGAGGTCGAGGCAGTATTGCTTGACCCCCATGTAGCTCAATCCAAGCGCCGCGGACAACTCGCCGACCGACAGCCCTTGCGAGCGTTTGATGCAGTCGATCACTGCGATGATGGCCGGCTTGGCCAAATCACGGAGAATACGGGAAAACATGGGCTGACTCCTTGTCAAGACGGGAGGTGATGTTTGCATGAAAGTGGCGAAACCAGTCTCCCCGCATTGTTTGTGAAGGTCAATAATTAAAATGTGCGTATCAATTTTGACGAGGCGGCGTTTTCGGAGTG
>CAZQUC010000408.1:0-4151 GCA_964596095.1 uncultured Enterobacteriaceae bacterium | reverse complement strand
CCTGGGCAACGGCACCTTTGTCGAAGCCGGCCGGGGAAGTCACGGCGGCGGCCGGATGCGGGTGGCGGATTTCGATCTCGACGGCTGGCCCGATCTGGTCTCGGCTTCCGGCCAGGGTTACGCCGTGGTCTTGCGCAACCCGCTCACGCCCGACCTCGTGCGGCCCTCACTTTCCGTCCGCCTCGACGCCGGCAAAGTCGCCGTGACCTGGCCGTCGATTTTCCCCGACTGGACGCTGACGGAATCCGCCACCCTGCGCCCGCCGTGGCAACCCACCACGCGGGAAGTGACCGCCAGCGACGGTCAACTCGAAGTCGTCATCGATCCCGCCGCCGCGCCATCAGGCTTTTTCCGCCTCGAAGCCGCGGCCTTTTCTCCATGAGGCGCCCGCTGCGCCAGGACATGGTTTCAGCGGTGGGCTGCGGGGCGTGAGCAGATAGTTCTATTTTTCGCCCGATTGCTTCCAGACAAGGCGGCGCGGCGTGTCTAGCTTGGGGAGAGGCGGTCGTTCTCTCTCGGAGCGCGGACGCCATCCGGTCAACCCCCATCAATGCCATTCAGTCACCATCCGCCTTCCTCCGTCGTTTGCGGCGGGAGAACAGTTTTACTCCAGCCATGAGACCGCTCCGCTTTGTCATCTGCGGCGCGGGGTTTTGGGCGCGGTATCAGTTGGCCGCGTGGCGGGAGCTGCCGGGGGCGGTGTGCGTGGCGGTGGCTGATCCGATCGCGGCGAGAGCGGAAGCGCTGGCGGCGGCGTTCGGCGTCCCGGCGGTTTACACGGATGCGGAGGCCATGCTCGAGCGCGAGCGTCCCAACTTTGTGGACATCATTGCCGGACCCACCGCGCACCGCGCGCTGGTGGAATTGGCGGCGCGGTGCGGGGTGCCGGTCATTTGCCAGAAGCCGCTGGCGGAATCGCCGGAGGACGCGCGGGCCATGGTGGCCGCGTGCGAGGAAGCGGGCGTGCCACTGCTGGTGCATGAGAATTGGCGCTGGCAGCCGCCGCTGCGCGCGCTGGAGCAGGTGTTGCGGGCCGGCGAAATCGGCGAGCCGTTCCGCGCGCGCGTCGATTTCATCACCAGCTTTCCTGTTTTCGATAATCAGCCGTTTTTGGCCACGCTGCCGCGGTTCATCATCGCGGACGTCGGCGTGCATTTGCTGGATGTGGCGCGCTTTCTTTTCGGCGAGGCGAGCGAGCTTTACGCCCGAACCCAAAAGGTGAATCCGCACATCCAAGGCGAGGATGTGGCCACGATCATGACGCAGCATGGCGGCTGCACGGTGGTGACGAACATGAGCTATGCCAGCCGCACGGAGCAGGAGCGTTTTCCGGAAACCTTTGTGTTTGTCGAGGGGCGCGCGGGGTCCGCGGAAATCACTCCCGGCTGTGAATTGCGGGTGACGACCCGTGCCGGCACGCGCGTTCAGCCCTGTCCTCCTCCGGCGTTGGCCTGGGCGGACACGGATTATGCGGTGGTGCATGCCGGCATGTTGGAATGTCAGAAGAATCTGCTGGCCGGGCTGCGGGGGGAAGGCCACGCTGAGACCACCGGCGCGGACAATCTCCGCGCGCTGGAGTTGGTCTTCGCCGCCTATGAATCCGCCGCCACCGGCTTGGCGGTGACCCTCGAAGACCGCGCCGCGCCTAAAGCGATCAAGCCTTTTTCAACCCAACACGCATGAGTCAAGTCACCTCAGTCACCCTGATCGGCGCCGGCGGCAAAATGGGCTGCCGCATCGTGGATCATTTGAAGGATCACCCGCATTACGCGCTTCGCTGCGTGGAAACCGGCGACGCCGCGCGGCAACAACTGGAGGCGCGCGGGGTGAAGTCCGTGGCCGCCGAGGAGGCGCTGCCCGACGCGGACATCGTGATCCTGGCGCTGCCGGACCGGGTGCTGGGCGGCGTGGCGCATTCCGTCGTGCCGCAGGTAAAACCGGACTGCCTCATGGTCATTCTTGATCCCGCTGCCGCCTACGCGGGGGAACTGCCGGAACGCGCGGACATCTCCTGGTTTGTCAGCCATCCCTGCCATCCCAGCGTGTTCGATCACTTCGACACGGAAACGGAACGCGGTGACTTTTTCGGCGGCACCCACGCGCGGCAGGCCATCGTGTGCGCGCTGATGCAAGGGCCGGAAAGCGATTACGCGCGAGGGGAGAAACTGGCGCGTGACATGTATGGCCCGGTCACCCGCTCGCACCGCATCACGGTGGCGCAGATGGCGCTGCTGGAGCCGGCGATGGCGGAGACCGTGGGCATCGCGCTCATCCGCGCGCTGCGGGAGGCGTTGGAAGAAGTGGTCGCGCGCGGCGTGCCACGCGAGGCGGCGGAGGATTTTCTCTACGGCCATATCCGGGTGCCGCTGGGCATCGCCTTTGAGCGGGTGAATTTTCCCTTCAGCGACGGCGCGAAATTGATCGCGGAGTATGGGCGGGACGTGCTGCTGGCGCCGGACTGGAAACGGGTCTTCAGCGAGGAAAGCGTGCGCGAGCAATGCAAAGCCATCACCACCGGCGTGAAGCCGGCGGCTGTTTCCTAACCGCGACGCACCACGGCATGAAAGCGGGCCTCGGCAGTTATACCTACACCTGGGCGTGCGGCGTGCCGGGGCATCCTCCGGCCAGGCCGCTGACCGCGCTGGAGCTGTGCCGGCGTGCGGCGGCGCTGGGCGCGGAGGTCGTGCAGTTGTGCGAAAACGTGCCGCTCCCGCGCGAGGAGTGGCCGCGACTGGCGGAGACAGGACGGGAGATTGAAATCGGCACGCGCGGGCTGCTGGGCGATCATCTCGCCAACGCCTGGGCGGCGGCGGAGTATTTCGGTGCGTCGTTTATCCGGCTCGTCATGGACCGCGACGGGCATGAGCCTTCGTATGAGGAGGCGTTGCGCCTGTTGAGGCCGTGGGCCTCCCGCGCGCGGGACACGGGCCTCCGCCTGGCCATTGAAAATCACGACCGTTTTCCCGCCGCCTTGCTGGCGCGGCTGGTGGAGGAACTGGGCCCGGACGCCGTCGGGGTGACGCTGGACACGGTGAATTCCTTCGGTGCGTTGGAGCCGCCGGAGACGGTGATCGACGCCCTCGTTCCCTACGTGCTCAGCCTGCATGTGAAGGACTTCACCATCCGCCGCGTGCCCTCGCAGATGGGTTTTGTGATCGAAGGCTGCCCGGTGGGCGAAGGCCGGCTGGATGTTCCGGCCCTGCTGGCCCGCGTGCGCGCGACCGGGCGCGATCCCCACGCCATCGTGGAACTGTGGACTCCGCTCGCGGCCACGCTGGAAGAAACCATCGCCCGCGAAGAACAATGGGCGCGGGAAAGTCTCGCCACGTTGCGCCGGCTCATTGCCGCATGACCTTCGCTGCGCCATCTCTCGCCTCCACCATTCACTATCATCGTTCACCACACCACACATTCCCATGAAACTCCGCCACCCCCGTTTCCTCCGCTTTTTATTGAATCTGCTGCCGCTGCTGCTCCTGGCTGGTTGCGGCCCCGCGGGACCGAAGAAGCCGGTCATCGGCGTCTCCTTTGAAACCCTGCAAACCGAATTCTGGGTGGCCGGCTATGACGCGATCAAAGCCGAATGCGCGGCCCAGGGATACGAGGTGGCGGAGGCCGTGGCGGACGGCGACGCGGGCAAGCAACTGGAGCAGATCAGAAGTTTCATCACCCGCAAGGTCGATGGCATCATCATGGTGCCGAAGGACGCGCGCACCTGCATCCCGATGATCAAGGCGGCGAACGCGGCCAACATTCCCATCGTGCTTTTCAACCGTCCGGCAGACGCCGAGGCTGGCGTGACGGCCACCGCGGTGGCGGCGGACAATCTCGGTCTGTCCAAGGCGGTGGTGGAGTATCTGATTGACGAAGCGAAAAAAACGGGCCGCAAACACAAAGCCGCGCTGCTGCTGGGCGATCTGGGCGACACCAACGCCATCGCCCGCCGGGACGGCGCGGAAGCCGCGCTCCAGGCCGCTCCGGAGGTCGTCGAAGTGGTCGCGCGCATTCCCACGGAATGGAACCAGGAGAAAGCGCAGGCCGGACTGGTCAACGCGCTGCAAGCGAATCCCGACATCGACTTCATCTTCACCTCGTCGGACTTCCTGTTCCCCGGCATCGTCAGCGCATTGAAGAACGCGGGGAAATATCAC
>CAZQUC010000407.1:0-4153 GCA_964596095.1 uncultured Enterobacteriaceae bacterium | reverse complement strand
AGCATGGACTTCGACGACCTGCTGCGGCTGACCCTCAAACTGCTGCGCGAACACGAGGCGGTGCGGGACTTCTACCAGCGGCAATTTCAGTTCATCCTCGTCGATGAGTATCAGGACACCAACGCCCTGCAATCCGAACTCATCGACCTGCTGGCGGGCCGGCACGGCAACATCATGGTGGTGGGCGACGACGCGCAATCCATCTACTCGTGGCGCGGCGCCAATTTCGAGAACATCCTCGGCTTTTCGCGGCGTTACCCGGAGGCAACGGTTTACAAGATCGAGACGAACTACCGTAGCGTGCCGGAAGTGCTGGCCTTGGCCAACGAAGCGATCGACGCCAACGAGCGGCAATTCAAAAAAAACCTCCGTGCGGTGCGGGAGGCGCTGGGGCAGAAACCGGCGCTGGTGGCGCTGGACACGCCGGGGATGCAGGCGGCCTTCGTCACGCAGCGGATGCGGGATCTGCACGAGGAGGGCGTGCCCTGGAGCGAGATGGCCGTGCTTTACCGCGCTCATTATCAAGCGCTGGACATGCAGTTGCAACTGACGCAGGGGGGCATCCCCTTCGTCATCACCAGCGGGTTGCGTTTTTTCGAGCAGGCGCACGTCAAGGATGTGACCGCCTTTCTGAAATGGGCTGCCAATCCGCGCGATGAGACGAGTTTCGACCGTTTCGTCCGCCTGCTGCCCGGCATCGGCCCCGGCGCGGCGGCGAAATTATGGCAGCAGTGGCTGGCCGGATCCGAGGCCGGCGCGGATCGTCCGCCCGAGAGCTATTCCCGTCGGCTCGCCTCCTTCAAAGTGCCGCCGAAAGCCGCCGCGACCTGGGAGCAACTCGGGCATGTGCTCGACGAATTCCTCGACCCCGGCGCGGAGAGCGGCTTCCATACGCCGAGCCGGATGATCCAGAGCGTCGTCGAAGGGATGTATGACGACTATCTTCGCACCACCTACGACAACGCGCGGGAACGCCGGCAGGATCTGGACCAGTTGCAGATTTTTTCCGAGCGCTACGCCGATCTGCCGACGATGCTGGCGGAACTGGCGCTGCTGACCAATGCCGACGACGCCACCCCCTCGGAAAACGGCGCCGCGCGCGCGAAAAAAGCTGCCGCCCCCGAGGAAGCGGTGACGATGAGCTCCATCCACCAGGCTAAGGGGCTGGAGTGGAAGATCGTCTTCGTCATCTGGCTGACGGAAGGCATGTTCCCCAACAGCCGCGTCCTCGATGAAGGCGGCCGCGACGGCCTGGAGGAAGAGCGCCGGCTCTTCTACGTCGCCATCACCCGCGCGATGGACCAGCTTTACCTCTGTTATCCCGAATTCTGGCCCAAAGCCTACTCGGGCGACGCCTTCCAGATTCCCTCGTCGTTTCTGGGCGATTTTTCCCCCGAGCGGGTGGAGACTTGGAATGTGCGCGGGTTTTGAGCAAGGAATGGCTCGCTCGTAGCGGGGGCGGTCCCGCCCACCGCCAGCACGGCGAGCCATCGAGCCCCACGCTCTTTTTCAGACGGGGCCTTCTTCGTGCCTTCTTCAGAAAGACGCGCCGTTCCAAAGCGGTGTCGCGTTTCGCTTGCCGCCGCACTATCTCCAAAGCGCCCCTCTTACTTGGCCTTGGCGACGCGGATGTCCCGCTCGCGGGCGATGGCTTCCGCAGCCGGGCGGGTCATCACTTCCAAACTCGCCAAGCCGGGAATCTCCGACAGGGCCGCCCAGCGGTGGCCGCCCGGCGTCAGCCAGACGTGGACATTGCCCACTTTTTCCCCCAAAGGCGGATTCCAGGCGTTGTTCTCATCGGTGTTTTCCGCGAGGATTTTCTGCCGCTCGGGATTGGAGAAATACTTCTTGGTGTAGGCGATGTGCCAGGCGCGGCTTTGTTGAAAATGAACGACATACTCCGTATCATCCCGGCGGAAGACCACCGCCTCCGCGTCCGATCCCGCCACCGCCGCCGGCATCTTGCGCACCGGCTCGCCGTAGCGGTCGATGCAATCCTGGAGCGAGTAACCCAAACGGGCCTCGCTGACCGGCGCCAATACCAGCGCGAGGAGCGGCAACGCGCCGGCACAGAACAATGAAGCGGCTGATTTGAGGCGGTTCATGACGAAAAAAAGTGGGTCACGGGCGCGGACGGCGTGGAGAGAGGGATTTCGGGGCGATTATAACCGAAGGCTGGTCCCGCCTCCACCAAAAAAATCGCCTGCGGAAAAACCAACGATGGCATTATTTCAAATTTCCCCCTTCCTCTTTCTTATTCCAGGGTTCACTCACTCATGTCCAAGTCCATACCCGAACAGTGCGACGGCCTCGCGCGGCTCCAGGCCGTGGCGCATGATCTCCGCAGCCCCGGCGGTTGCCCGTGGGATCGCGAGCAAACGCACGAGAGCCTGACCTCCAACATGATCGAAGAGGCCTACGAAGCCGTCGCCGCGCTCCGTTCCGGCCGGCCGGACGAGATGAAAGAGGAACTCGGCGACGTGCTGCTCCAGGTCGTGCTCCACGCCGAGATCGCGAGTGAAACCGGAGCCTTTGATTTCCAGGACATCGCGCACACCGTGGCGGAGAAGCTCATCCGCCGCCACCCGCACGTTTATGGCGACAGCGCCGCCGCCACCACGGAAGCTGTGCTCACCCAATGGGACGCCCTCAAGCGACAGGAACGGGGCGGCGCCCCCCGGGCCTATCTGGAGGGTATCGGCCAGGGCCTGCCCACGCTTGCCCGCGCGGCGAAATTGCAAAAAAAAGCCGCGAAGGCCGGCTTCGACTGGCCCGATGCCACCGGCGTCATCGCCAAAATCCACGAAGAACTGGCGGAAATCGCCGCCGCGCCCGCCGCCAGCCCCGCCCGCGCGGAAGAGATCGGCGATCTGCTGTTCACCGTCGCCAACCTGGCCCGCAAAGAGGGATTCGACCCGGAAATCCTGCTAGCGGCGGCCAACGACAAATTCGTGGCCCGCTTTACCGGCATGGAACGGCGGCTGGCAGAGACCGATCGCCCTTTGGGCCACGCCTCCCTGGACGAAATGGAAGCCGCCTGGCAGTCCGAAAAAGCCTCCTCCGACGTCGGCACGCCGGAAAACGCGGCCTCTGGAGAGTGAACCCCTCGCGTCGGCTTCGAAGGAAAGATTTTTTGGAATAAAGACTTGCACAACCGGGAACCCTCTCCCATTATGTGAGGCAATTGCCTCGGCAATCTCACTACACCATAACGCAATCCTCCTATTAACCACTTCTAACGGATGAAAAAGTCCCTTCTTGTCACACTGCTCACCGTCGCTTCTTCTGCGATGGCTCTCGCTGCTGATGCTGCCCAAGATTGCACGCCAGTCGGCGCTCAAGTCACTCAGGAAGTGACCGCGAAACCGGAAAATATTCTCGCCATCGTCTCCGAGCAAATCGCTGCCAATCCCAGCTGCGCCTGCGAAGTGGTGAAAGCGGCCATCCAAGCCGCCAAAGCGGACAAGGAAACCGTTGGTCAGATCGTTTTCACCGCCGTGATCGCCGCTCCGACCGAAGCTACCTCCGTCGCTGAATGCGCCGTGGCGGTCGCTCCGGAAGCCTCAGAAAACATCAAAGCCGCTCTCCGTAGCGCCGTTTCCGACAAGAATCCGGTGTCCTACGGCAAAAACTCCGGTAAAGATGCTCCGCTTCCTCCAGCTGATGACACTCCCGACTTTGGCTTGAGCCCGGTCGCAATCGGCGGCGTGTATCTGGTTTATCCGAGCGTTGGCGGTGGTTTGACCAGCGGCTTGGTTAAAAAGAATGGCAAATGGTATTTTATTGGAAGAGATGGTAAGCTGACCGAACTTACCGACGACCAACTGCGTGATCTGGGCGTTTTGGGTAGCGAAACCATTGTCTTGGACGATGCGACCGATGCTGCAGGCCAAAAACGCGTAAGAGACCTCGCTAAGAAATTGGAAAACGATGGGTATAAAGTGAGAATCAGATAATATTGATCTCATAATTCTCTGGATTTCTTTCAAAAAACGCCGCTTGTAGCAAGTGGCGTTTTTTTGTGCTCATACCATACCCTCGGCCGATGGATGTCACAGACTCCATGGAAAGGCTCCGAGCACTCTCAATCAGGTTCTACCGTGCCTGATACAAAATCAAAAGTTGAAAATCGGCACGACCTCCGCTATTACCA
>CAZQUC010000406.1:0-4160 GCA_964596095.1 uncultured Enterobacteriaceae bacterium | reverse complement strand
GTGAAACGTGAGCGCATAGCGCGTTTCCGCCGCGAAAAACGTCTCCGTCGCCGGGACATACCGCACGGTGTAATCCCCATAGGGTTCCGTCGCGTTGATGATCCGGCCATCATAATCCGCGCCGAGATCGAAAAACCGGGCGGCGCCGTCGAGGTCCGCCCAGCCATGCCCGCCGACCTCCGGCAAAGCGGCCGTCTGGTCGGTTTCCAGCGTGCTGGAGAGACTGACGCCGTCCAACCCCGCGATATATTCGGCGCGGACAAAGGCCGGCGGTCCGGACAAGACGAGCAGCAGGAACAGCACGGATCGCTTCCAACAACAATTCCCGGATCCGGGGCATTGATTCATGATCATGGTCTAGGTGGTGGTGGTGACCGGGGGTGCCGACGTCGCGGCGAGGCGGCGTCGGAAATGTTCGATGAAAATCAAGAGATGGCCGAAAGAATCGCAATCAACCGCGCGGGGGCTCAACGGCGGCCACGACGGCGCGAACGCAGGCCCCAGGCCCCGCCGGCGAGGGCGGCCAGCAACGCCACGGAGGGCTCCGGCACCGGTGACGCGTCCAGCGTGACGAGATCGAACCCCAGCCAATCGGAAGAGTCCGCCGCCGCGGAACTGAACGTCTGCGACCATTGGATCGCCAACCGCTCCGCCGGCGGCGTGGCGCCCGTGGCGAACACCAGCGAGTCCGGCAAAAACACATTGGCGCCCGGATACACCGACACGCCCTCCTGCGTGGCCAGCGGCGTGAAGCCTCCGGCTCCCAGCGTGCCCAGCGAAAAGCTGTAGGCGGACACCCCTTCCGGATTCCCGGCCGTGTAGCCCATCTGGAAAGTCAGCGTGTAAACGGTATTGGCCTCGTAGAACGTATCCACGAGCGGCGCATACTGGACGGTGTAATTGCCATACGGCTCCGTCGCGTTGATGATCCGCCCATTGTAACCGTCGCCGGTATCGAAGAATCGGGCCGCGCCGGCGATATCCGTCCACCCGTGCCCGGCGACGTCCGCCAAGGGCGCGATCACATCGGCCTCCAACGTGCTGGAAAGACTGACTCCATCCAGCCCCGCGATAGAGGCCGCCTGGAGAGGCATCGCTGCCAGCCCCAGCGCGGCACCGATTACGGAAAGCAAGAGAGGGTTCATCGACCGGGGGTGACGGAACAACGGATGTGTTTTCATGGCGGATGGTCTGGAATAGGATGTGGCGTGGCCCGATGAATTCGGAGGGCCGGACTTCTTGTCGGTCCCGGCCGCAAAGCCAAGCCGGGCCGGCCGGCTTCGAGGTTAGCCATGACATGGAATGATCCGCGCCGGTAGTCACGAGAGTTCGTGATGTTTTTATTCACACTCTAACATCTCTCACATCCTTAGGTGGGCGTTTTGGTGCGGGGCTATGCACCGCTTTGGATCGAGCGTGAGAAAGAGGCCGATGTTCCGGTAATGGCGTCCGGTGAAATCGAAGACGTCGATTTTTTTCCTCAGAGACACAGGGTGTGACGATCGGCCCCTCCACGCCCGCCGACCCGGCCAAGAGATCATTCCCCCGCCGCCGGACCCACGAGACGCCCGGCCATTTCGGCCAGGTCTTTGAAGATGAAATGCGGGCGGGCGGTGGCCAAGCGCGCTTCGTCCTGATAGCCCGTCAGCACGGCGATGGCGTGGACGCCGCCGTGATGGGCGGTCTCCACGTCATGGGTCATGTCGCCGATGAAGGCCGTCTCCGCCGGGTCCAGTGTGTGATCCGTGAGCAATTGGTGGATCATTTCCGTTTTGTCGCGCACCCCGGCGTAGATTTTCTCGAAATACGGGGTGAAGCCGAATTCATCCGCCTGCGCCTGCAAGTGCTCGGGGTGGGCCGCGCTGAGCACGAAGCATCGCCGCTCCGTGCGCCGGCACCACGCCAGGAAATCGGCCGCATGAGGCAGCGGCGAGGCTTTTTCTCCGGAGCGCTTGAAGGCCGCGTGAAACACCGGCTCCAGGGCGTGGAGTTCCACCCCCGGCAGCATCCGCTCGTAGAACCGCTGGAAGGGCAGCTCGAATTCATGCAGGAACTCCGCGCGGGTCAGTCGCGCGCGGCCGCAATGTTCCAGCACGACGTTGGTCGCGTCCAGCACCGGCGGCAGGTCATCGACCAGCGTGCCGGACCAATCGAAGATGAAATGGCGGAGCAGAGGCAACATGGCAGGCGGGCGCGGCGCGGTGGTGAGGTCGCGTCGTAAAGACCTTGCCGATGGGGGCAAATGTTCCCAACGTCAAGCCCGTCCATGTCCGCTGACCCATCCGCCTTTCACTGCCTGACCGTCATCCCGGCACGCTATGCCTCCACGCGCTTTCCGGGCAAGCCGCTGCATCTCCTCGCGGGGAAGCCGCTCTTGCAGCATGTCTGGGAGCGCTGCCTCGAGGCACGCGCGGCCGCCGGGGTCATCATCGCCACCGACGATGACCGCATCGCCGCCGCGGCCCGCGGCTTCGGCGCGGCGGTCGCGATGACGCGGGCCGATCACCCCAGCGGCACCGACCGGCTGGCCGAAGTGGCGGCCGCACATCCCGAGGCCACGCATTTCCTCAACGTGCAGGGCGACGAACCGCTGATCTCCCCCGCCCTGCTCGACCGCCTGATGGCGGCCTTGCGCGACGACCCGGCGCTGCCGATGATCACCGCCGCTTCGCCCTTCGGTCCGGCGGCCGCGGGCGCGACAGCGCTGGACCCGGATGATCCCAACGTGGTCAAAGTCGTGCTCACCACCGCCGGTGACGCGTTGTATTTTTCCCGCAGCCGCCTGCCTTATGCGCGGCATCCGACGGTGCTCCCGTATTACCGCCATCTCGGCGTGTATGGCTACCACCGCGACTTCCTGCAACGCTTCGTCGCCTGGCCGCCTTCGCCGCTGGAACGCACCGAAGCGCTCGAACAATTGCGCGCCCTGGAAAACGGCGCGCGCCTCCGCGTGCTGCTCACCAAGGAAGAGTCGCCCGGTGTGGACACCCCCGCGCAGGCCGCGGAGGTCGAGCGACGGTTGCTCGGGCTTTCCGCCGGCGCCGGACCGGCCACCTGACGCGCCACGGCGGCAAGGAGAGCCCGGGTCGCGCTGGCCAAGTAATCCCGCTGATTCCATCAATGTTTCATGCCTTTCGGCAACGCCGGACCCACTGGTCCGGCGTTTCTTTTGGGCAGGCTCACCCGCGCCGCGGCGCTCTCGTCAGCAGCCACAAAGGAAGCGGGAGGGCCAGCAGCAGCATGAGGGAGAAATGTTGGATAAAATCCGCCCGGGTGTGTTCCGGAGAAATCCGGTCGGCGGTCGCGTTATGATAAAGGATCATTCCCGCCCCACCCGCGACGCTCCAGCCGTCCCACCACAAAGGGAGTTGCCCTTGCTCATGAAGGGTCCGGCGTTTCTTCCGGGATTGCACCAAGCAAAATCCGAAAAAGATCCCGATCGGCGCCGCCGCGAGCAGATAAGAAGCATCCGCCAATCCATAGGCACCCCAAGAGATGGGAAACGCCACCCCCGCGCCCACCAACAAGCCCCCAAAGAAGGCCCGATCGACCTTCTCATGCACGTCGAGGGGAATGTTTTCTTCGACCGACCACATGGCGTTCGGCACCGATGATATGCCTCGCGAGACGGCCGACAATGGAAAATCCTAACCCTCAACGGAACTAAAACACCGCCGTCTCCCCCGGCTCCAGCACGGCGACGCGGTTGCGCAGGCCGTGGGAGGAAGAGGCGAGGAGCAGGCGTTGGAGCGGTTCGTCCAGTGGTTCACGCGTGAGCGGGAACGTGCCGTAGTGCATGGGCACCATTTTTTTCGCGCCCACATCGCGGAAGGCGGCGAGGGCTTCCTCCGGGTTCATGTGGACGCTCCGCCCGCTGACCGGCCGATACGCTCCGATCGGCATCAGCGCCACGTCGATGACATGGCGGCTGCCGATTTCATGGAAGCCCTCGAAATAGGCGCTGTCCCCCGCGTGATAAATCGTGGTCGCGCCTTCCACTTCGGGCTGGCGCAGGAGGAAGCCGCCGAAGCCGCGATGCACATCATGCACATACCGCGCGCCCCAGTGCTTGGCCGGGGTGAAGGTGATCTCCAACCCGCCGACACGCACCGTGTCCCAGCGGGCCATTTCCACCACGTCGCCGAAGCCACGCCCGCTCA
>CAZQUC010000405.1:0-4201 GCA_964596095.1 uncultured Enterobacteriaceae bacterium | reverse complement strand
CCCACGCCGGACTGCCGGGCCGCAGCGCGAAGAGATCGCTGAGGAAATTTCCGGGCGCGGTGTTTTCATCCAGCCGCCGGATGAGATAGGCGAGCGCGCTGCCGAAATCCTTCTCCTGCACCAAGGGCGCGTAGAGCAACAACCCGCCGGCCTCGCGGCGCACCGCGCGCGCCTGATGGTTGGCCATGCCTTCGAGCATTTCCAGCTCCACGTGGTCCCGCACGCCGTAGGTCTCGCGCAGCACGAGCGCGAGGGCGAGATCGAACAAATTGTGGCTGGCCGCGCCGACGCGCACGGCGGCGGCGTGCTCGGGACGGCAGGCGTATTCCAACATCCGGCGGTAATTGGCGTCGGTCTCCGCCTTGGTGGCGTAAGGCGCGGGCGCCCAGTCGTGCAGTTCGGCCTCCACCGCTTCCATGGCGAGATTCGCGCCTTTGACGAGCCGCACTTTGATGGGCGCACCGCCGCGCGCCACCCGCGCCCGCGCCCAGTCGGTCAATGCGCGTTGCACAGGGAAAGAATCCGGCAAATACGCCTGCAAGACCAACCCCGCCCGCAAGGTGAGAAATTCCGGCTCGTCCAGCACCTCGCGGAAGGCCGCCACCGTCAGCGCGAGGTCGCGGTATTCCTCCATGTCGAGATTGACGAATTTGCCGCCCGGTTGCGCGACGCGGTAGAGCCGGCGCAGGCGGTCTTTGATGGTGGCCAGCGTGTCGTCCCACGCGGGCAGATTGATCTGGCTGCAGAGCGCGGAAATTTTCACCGACACGTAATCGACATCCGGCCGCGCCAGCAATGCCAGCACGGCATCCATCCGCCGCGCGGCTTCCTCCTCGCCGAGGATGGCTTCGCCGAGTTGATTCAAATTCGCCCGCAGGCCGGCTTTTTGGCGCGACGCGAGATAGCGCGTGAGCGCGGCCGGCTCGGCGGGCAGGATGACGCCGCGGCTATCCTGCCGCAGACGGCGGCGCACGGCCTGCATCACCACCGCGGGCAGCAGCCACGACCCCGCCATCCCGGCCAGCAGCGCCGCGCGGTCCAGGAGGGAAAACCCTTCCGGCAGGCCGAAACGTGACAAGATCGCGCACCACCCCTGCGCGGCCCGCACCGGTTCGGCGCTGCGGATCACGCGGTCGGTCATGGCCATCGCGAAATGCTTCGCCGCCGGATCGGCGATGAGAGCGGCCATCTGCCGTGCGCGCTTTTTTTCCGCGGTGGTTTCGCCGGTCAGGGCCTGATCAAGGAGACGCTGGGCCAAGGCAATGGCTTGGCTGGCAACAAGATGATCATCCACACGCCGCGCGGAAGTGGGCGCGGCGGACGTGGTGGCGGAAGGGGTTTCCGGTGGAGCGATGGTGGCGGCGTGAGACATGGCAAGAAAGCCGGGATCGGCGCGACGATCCGCTTTTCATCATGCGCGCTTGCCATGGGGGAATCTTGAGCGATCCCTCAATCGGTGACGCCGAATTTACACAAAAAATCGCCGCGTGCCTCCGCGCGGTCGGAGCTGCCTGTGACCGGCCCGGCCCGGCGAGGCCGCGCGGAATTTTTCGCCCGCGCGCCGGGCGCCGAAGCGATGGAGCGTCTCTTCGAGCGGTTGGAGGACGAACTCTTTTGCCTCAAGGACCGGGAGGGGCGTTACGTGGCGGTGAACCCGGCCTTCCAGCGACATTGCCGGGTGGAGCAGCGCGAGCAGGTGCTCGGCCGCACGGCCCGCGAGATTTTCCCCGCCCTGCTCGCTGCTGGCTACGAGCAGCAGGACGCGCTGGTCTTCGCCCGCGGGATCGAAGTGCGCGACCGGCTGGAAATGATCACCAACCCCGACGGCTCCGCGGGGTGGTTCCTGACCGACAAAGTGCCGGTGCGCGACGCGGCGGGTGCGGTCATCGGCCTCGCCGCGCTCTCGCACGATCTGCATGCGCCCACCGCCGACGATCCGCGGCTCGGCCGCCTGGCGCGGGCGGTGGACCGGATGCGCGCGGAATTCGCCACACCCTTGCGCATCGCCGCCTTGGCCGCCGAGGCGGGGTTGTCGTTGAGCCGGTTCGAGCGCGCCATGCGCGCGGTGCTGCGGGTTTCGCCGCGGCAATTCCTCACCCGCCTGCGCCTCGAAGCCGCCGCCGAGGCGTTGCGCTCCGGGCGGCGGCCACTGGCGGAGATCGCCGTGGAATCGGGCTTTTGCGATCAGCAGACGTTCTCCAAACAGTTCAAAACCGCCACCGGCCTCACCCCGCTCGTGTATCGCCGCATGGCCAAGGAAGGATAAGGGCAAAAAGAGTGGTTTTTTTTGGCGGACTTCGGGGAGCACTTCCGCATTGGAGATCTGCAGGTGGCTTCCCGGAGTTCCGCTCTCGTGATCGAAGGCGGCGCGGAACAGCCCCTGACTTCTTGAGTGGGGCCAAGGAATCGATTTCCCATGAAAATCCAACCCAACCCCTGAAAAAACCGATCGACAGCATCTGACACCATGAAAATAAACCGCTCACTCATTACGCTGGGAATCCTGCTGGGTTCCGTGACTATCAGCCATGCCACCATCATCGGCTTTGGCCAACTCGGCGGCAGCAACGCCACCGTCCCCGCTGCTCTGGGGTCCAACGCGACCGCGGATGGGAACGGCTTTGTGGTGACCAACGGCGCCACGCCGAATATCGGGCTGACTTGGGACGGCAATTGGGACATCCACACGTCCAACTTTTTCTCCGCTGTCGAGAGTCTTACCGCGGGCGGGGGAGATTGGGATAGTGAAGGCGGTGGTCCCAGGATCGGCCAGCTTGATTTCGGTGATCACACCATTGTTTTCAGCGCCGACCCCGGTTATTCCCTGATTCTCAATTCATTCGACTTTGGGCACACCGGGGAAACGCCGGGCACCACCGATTGGGATCTCAAACTCACCGATTCCGGTGCCACTGTTGTCTGGGAAACAAGCGTGCAGTTTGTCAATGGCCAGGAATTCACTGTTTCTCCGGGTTTCACGGGTAACGCCGGTGAGAGCTACACGCTCAGTTTCACCCGCACGGCTGAAACTTACGGCTCCAACGGCCGTCACGCGATTGACAATTTGAGCTTCAACCAAACGGCCGTTCCCGAGCCGGGGGCGATCAGCCTGTTGGGCCTCGCGGGGTTGGCGCTTGTGCGTCGCCGCCGCCGTTGAGAGAGCGGACGTTTTGAGTTCCATCTGAATTTGTTTCATAGCGATCGGCGGTGGGGTGCGACAAGCGCCCCCCGCCGTTTTTTTGTGGCGGAAGACCCGCCGCCTCCGCTTCCCTCATGCCGTGCCGCGCGGTGTGGTGATTGCCTTTGACCCGCCCCCCGCTTGTCTTAAATAAAGGAAGACCCTTCGAAAGCTCATTTGCCACTCATCATGCCCGCGCAACCAACCATCATCTATACCAAAACCGACGAAGCCCCGCTGCTCGCCACCTATTCCTTTCTGCCCATCGTCCAGGCGTTCACCAAGCACGCGGGCATCACCGTCGAAACGCGCGACATTTCCCTGGCCGGCCGCATTATCGCCCAGTTCCCGGATTTCCTGAAACCCGAGCAACAGATCGGCGACCATTTGGCCGAACTCGGCGCGCTCACGCTCACGCCCGAGGCCAACATCATCAAGCTGCCCAATATTTCCGCCTCCGTCCCGCAGCTCAAGACCGCCATCGCCGAACTGCAAGCCAAGGGCTACGCCCTGCCTGATTACCCCGAGGCGCCCGAAACCGATGCCGAGAAAGACATCCGCGCCCGCTACGACAAAGTGAAGGGATCCGCGGTCAATCCGGTGCTGCGCGAAGGCAACTCCGACCGTCGCGCGCCCAAGGCCGTCAAGGACTACGCCCGCCAACATCCGCACAAAAATCGCCCCATCGCGCCAGATTCCAAAACCCGTGTCGCCTCGCTCGCGTCCGGCGATTTTTACGGCAACGAAAAATCCGTCACCCTCGCTGAAGCCACCACCGCCCGCATCGAGCTGGTGAAAAAGGACGGCTCCACTCAGGTGTTGCTGCCTCAGTTGAAACTCCAGGCCGGCGAAATCCTCGACGCCACCTTCCTCAGCAAAAAAGCCCTCGTCGCTTACTACGCCGACCAAATCGCGACCGCCCAGGCCGAAGGCATCCTGCTTTCCCTCCATCTCAAAGCCACCATGATGAAGGTCTCCGACCCCATCATCTTCGGCCACGCCGTGAAGGTCTTCTTCAAAGAC
>CAZQUC010000404.1:0-4209 GCA_964596095.1 uncultured Enterobacteriaceae bacterium | reverse complement strand
CCGGCGCGCGGGACGACACCGTCTATTATCACTTCACCATTCCGTTCGACCACGTCGAGGCTTGGTATGGGGCGTTGAACCAGGCGCGCCTCGTCATGCAGGAACGCTACCAATTTCCGGAAGTCGAATCCCTCGAATCCACCATCGCCATCCTGCAATCGGAGAACCTGCAGCCTTACCTGATCTCCCGCTTCTACATGGAAATCCAGAGCGCGCTGCTCGGCATGGTCATGGATCGCGAGGAGTGAGCTTCGGCGGCTCAGGGGGGCGTCACCACCCGTGAAAACGCCTTCCTGACATAGAGAATCTCGCACGAGCCGTCGCCGGTGTCGCGACGCGAGAGTGAGGAATTCCAGGTAAAGCCGCCGGGACCGGAGACGCTCACCAGTTGCCCCTCCAGCGTCACGACCTGCCCCGGACGCAGCCGCAGCAGGTCGGCGCGCACGATGTCGTCGGCGGGGATCAAGTGCGTGTTCGCCGCCTGGCGGCTGATTTCATCCAGCGGGAGCGGCGGCGCCTCCGGAGACGACCACCAAAACCAGCGCGTCCCTTGGGAAATCTCCAGCTTGTCCAGCACGGCGCTGTCCGACAGAGCCCCCCAGCCCAGGGCAAAATCGACCGGCGACACGGCGGACGGCCGGTCGAAGCGGTAACGCTCGCGCGACAAGAGGCGCGCGGTGACGAGGTAGTCGGCGAGCGGAGTCAGGGTGTATTTTCCATGAAGAATGGGGGAGCGATCGGCAGGCTCGGTCTGGAGCGGCTCCTCCGGCGCCAGCACCCCGTGCGGTTGCGTCATCTCGCGATGTAGAAACGCCTCCCCCGCGTGCCAGACGCTGAAGAGCGAAAAAGCCGCCACCAGCCAGAAACGGAAGCTTCGCATCCCCCATGCCTAACCCGATTTCACCTCCGCGCGAGACAAGATGCCGGGTCTCCTTTCTCATGATCTTATTATCTCATGATCCCACTATCTTCCTTCCCCCATCTCATTTTCCGGTTGCGAAGCGGAGCCGGCGCATTAATCCACATTGTTGCCAGGAGGAACCGCCTCCCGGCGGGTCTCCGCTCCCCCAACGGCATTTTTCCTTGAGCATGAACCTCTTCCATCCATGTGCCCTTCCGGGTCTCGCCGCGGTCCTGCTGGTGGGTTGCGCGAGTTCCGATCCCTCGTGGACGAACCTGCGGAACGATTACCTGAAGCGCTACGGCTCGGCCAGCCCGCGCCACGCCGCGGGAGAGGAGCCGCCGCCGCCACGGATCAAGGACGACTTTTCTTTTTGGGAGGATGACGGGACGGGCGGCACGCCGCGCATCCATCTCGATCTCACCGCCCAGGCGGCGTATTTTTACCGCGGCGAGCAATTGGTCGGGCGCTCGCTCATTTCCAGCGGCAAGGAGGGTAAGGAAACGCCACTCGGGAATTTCAAGGTCTATTACAAGGACGCCGACCACAAATCCAACCTCTACGGGTGGATTCTCGACGCCGACGGCAATGCCATCAACAAGAACGCCGACGTGCGCAAGGACAAGCCGCCGCCCGGCGGGAAGTTCGATCCCTCCAAAATGACGTGGTATCTCCAGTTCGCTCCCTCCATCGGCATGCACGCGGGCCATCTGCCTGGCTACCCGGCCTCCCACGGATGCGTGCGGATGCCGGAATGGATGGCGGAGCATTTCTTCCACGCGACACCGGTCGGCACGCCGGTGAAGGTGACGCGGTAGCCCGCTCCGGCCGTTCCCGTCAATGCCCGGCGGTCTCGGCCGGCAGGGCGGCGGTGTCGAAATGCATCAGCCCGCGCACCGCGGCCTCCACGTCGTCCGCGCGCATGAGCGATTCGCCCGCCAGGATGGCGTCGGCGCCCCATGAATGGACGAGGCGCGCGTCGTCCGGCGTCTTGATGCCGCTCTCGCTGACGAGGAGCACCTCCTCCGGCACGTCTTCGCTCAGCGCCTCGGTGGTGTGGAGATCAACGGCGAAGGTCTTCAAATTCCGGTTGTTGACGCCGAGGATCTTCATCTCGTCGAGCTCGAGGGCGCGCTCGAGTTCCTCGCGGTCGTGCACTTCCACCAGGACTTCGAGCTGGAAGGTGTGCGCGCAGCGCAGCAGGCGCGCGAGGTCGTCCTGCGGCAAGGCGGCGACGATGAGGAGGATGGCGTCGGCGCCGGCGATGACCGCCTCGTAAATCTGCACCTCGTGAATGATGAAATCCTTGCGCAGCACCGGCACGTCCACCGCCGCGCGGATCTGCGACAGGTATCCGAGGTGGCCCTGGAAGTATTTCTCGTCGGTGAGCACCGAGATCGCGCTGGCGCCGGCCTGGGCGTAGAGCTTCGCCTGATTGACCGGCGAGATGTCGGCAGCGATGACACCGGCCGAGGGCGAGGCTTTTTTCACCTCCGCGATGAGGCCAAGCGCGCCGCCTTCGGAAGCCAGGGCGAGGGAGAGCGAGCGGAAGTCGTTCCGCTTCGCCGCCTCATGCCGGTATTTCTCCTCCAACGGGAGAAGACGGGCGACTTCGGTGCGTTTGTGTTCGATGATTTCCTGAAGTTTGTTCATGCGCGGGCGAGTCCTCCTGATCGACGCGGATGGGCGTTTTGTCGCCGAAAAAGATGGCGCCCGCTGCCACGATTTCGCAGGGGTGGCGCCGCGATCCACGGCCTCCCGCCGCGCCCGCCGGACAGCCGGAGCCGCGCGAGGCCTTGATGATGAAGCGAAAATATTTCCACGCGTCGCATCACTTTTCGGTGGCGGAAGCGTGAAAACCGGCTCTGGTCGAGCGCGTCGGCGAAAGATGCGAATTTTCGGATCATCGCCGGCGGAGCCGCCATCGGGGCGGGACAGCGATCATGTTTGTTTTTCCGCAGAGCATGTTGTTGAGCCAAGAATGCGGAAACCCTAATCGTTACACAGATACAAACATGGAACTCTACGTCGGCAATATCAGCTTCCAATCAACGGAAGACAGCCTGCGCGACGCTTTCAGCGCCTACGGGCAGGTCGAACGCGTGCAAATCATCACAGACCGGGATACGGGCCGCTCACGCGGCTTCGCTTTCGTAACCATGGCCAGCGCCGAAGAAGGCCAGGCCGTTATCGACCAAGCTCACGGCAAGGAAATCGACGGACGCACCGTCACCATCAATCAGGCCCGCGGCCGTGAAGAGCGTCCGCGCTTCAGCGGTGGTGGCGGAGGAGGAGGTGGTGGCGGCGGCGGACGCGGTGGCTATGGCGGCGAGCGCCGTGGCGGCGGAGGCGGCTACGGTGGTGGTGGTGGTGGACGCGGCGGCTACGGCGGCGGCGGTGGTGGACGCGGCGGCTACGGCGACCGCCGCGGCGGCGGCGGCTTCCGGGAACGCCGCGAGCGCGGTGGTTACGGCGACGACCGTTATTGATCGCAGGCACAACTCACCGGCGGCGGCCTGATGGCCGCCGCTCCTCGCGCCACCGGTTCCGGTGGCGTTTTTTTTGGAGGAAACACACCGCGGGCCGCCGGTCCGCGGCCCGCCGTTCAACGAGAGAAGACACCGAAATGGATTTTCCTTTTGACAATGCCGGGCCACTCCCTAGTCTCCCCACGCTTCACGGCGGGCTCGACCAGGAGTCACCCGGCCCGTTCTCTTTCCAAAGCACTTGGCGGAGGGCGGTCAGGGTGATTTTTTCGTCTCTGAACGTCGTGGCGAGGCTCGAAGGCAGTTCTTTCACCAGTGGGAGATCAGCCGTCGATCGACACAGAAAGCGGGCCGTGGTCGTGTAGCTCAGTTGGTAGAGCACGTCCTTGGTAAGGACGAGGTCACCGGTTCAAGCCCGGTCACGACCTCCACGGTTCCCGGCGCTTCCAGACAGCTCGGAAAGCCCGCCTTCTCTCGCAACCCAACTCAACTCACTGGCTTACCAAACACACCCAACATGGCAAAAGAGAACTTCGCACGGAACAAGCCGCACGTGAACGTGGGGACCATCGGTCACGTCGATCACGGCAAAACCACGCTCACCGCGGCGATCACCAACACCCTCGCCGAAAAAGGCTTCGCCCAAGCGAAAGGCTACGATGAGATCGACGCCGCTCCCGAGGAAAAAGCGCGCGGCATCACCATCAACACCGCCCACGTCGAATACGAAACCGACAACCGCCACTATGCGCACGTCGATTGTCCGGGCCACGCCGACTACGTGAAGAACATGATCACCGGCGCCGCGCAGATGGACGGCGC
>CAZQUC010000403.1:0-4210 GCA_964596095.1 uncultured Enterobacteriaceae bacterium | reverse complement strand
TTGACCAATTGCGCGTCGTCGAGCTTCACGTTCGGCGCCGTGCCGGCGATATCGGCGATCACGAGATTCCACTCCTCGCCCACCGGCAACGGCTCGACCGGGGTGACGACCACGGTGCCAGGCAGCACCAAGTTGTCCGCGACCGTCGCGGCTTCCTCCAACGCGCCCGCCAGGGCCAGCGCGCGCTGGCGGAAGAGCGGCGGGATCGCATACCCGCGCGGCAACTCGCCATACGTGGCCGTCCGCACCCGCGCCTTGACCACGACGTTGTTTTTATTGAGGAAATGCAGGCCCTTCTGCGCGGAGGCGAGATTGATCTTGTCGTTGAATTGCAGGATCAGTTCCGGCTGACGCGGCGCGTTGGCGTAGGGAAACCACGTCGGCGTGCGGTGGGTCATTTGCAGACCCGCTGCGCGTTGCGTGAAGTGCGGCTGCGGCGGCAAGGGCTGCCCGGCCACATCTGGCAGGCCGCCTTTCACGGAGAAGGTATAGGACGCGCCGCGCGCCGGATCCTCCCGCACGAGGAAGACGCCGCTCGTGGCGCTGCGCCAGGCCCAGCGGCCTTTCAGCGCGGGGGAGACCGTCACCGGCCCCTCCGTGGCGTCGATCTCCTCGCCCGCGTCGCTTTCCGCGATCATCGCGGTCGGAAACCGCACTTCGATGGTGGTCGTGTCGGTGAGCGAGCGGGTGGAGCTTTTCCACGCCACGGTGGGCGCGGCGGCAGCGGCAGTGTTGGCGGGCGCGGGGCGCGGGCGGGCGGGTCGTTGCGCGGGGGCGACGGACGCGCAAACCAACAACGCGGCGCTCATGACCGCGGCAACGGGGGCGGAGAAAGTCAGGCGAGTTTTCATGGCAGCAAATAACGGCAGTGGTGACGGGTGAGTTTTGGACAGAGAGAAAAAACTTGGAGCCGCAGCGGGAACGAAACCGCCCGCGGACGCCCTCCGGGAGAAGGCGTGGGCGTCTCAACGCCCTGAGCGCGCGGTCTCTTTCAGACGTGGCGGGAATCTGCCCCATTTTGGCGGAAAAACGAGTGGGATTCCTGGCCGGTGACGAGACGCTTTTATCTGTCTCCCGTTGTCCCTTGTGGGAAGTGGATGGTGTTCATTCAGGGCAAGGCAGATTTAAAATCCAAGCGGCTGAATTGAGCCTGCCCCGGCTGCTATCCTCCCGCCAAATGCTTCAACGCTTCTCGGATGGCGGGGATGACGAGGGGGAGACATTCGCCGATGGCCTTCGGGTTGCCTGGCAGATTGATGATCAAGGAGCGGCCGCGGGTGCCCGCCGTGGCGCGGGAAAGGATCGCCGTGGGCACGGTGGCGAAAGATTGGGCGCGCATGATTTCCCCGAAGCCCGGCAGCTCGCGCTCCAGCACGGCGCGCGTTGCTTCGGGCGTGACATCGCGTGGCGAGGGGCCGGTGCCACCGGTGGTCAGCACCAGATCGCAGGCGTCTTGATCGACCAGTTTGCGCAACAGGGCCTCGATGGCGGCGCGCTCGTCGGGCAGGAGGACGCTCACCCATTCCGTCACAGCAAAACCGGCCTCGTCGAGCACGCGTTCAATTTCCGGACCACTCAGATCCTGATACACGCCCGCGCTGGCGCGATCGCTGAGGGTCACTCGCGCGGCTTTCATTGCTTGGTTTTGCTAACGAGGCGGATGTCTTGCAAGACCATGCCTTTGTCGATGGCTTTGCACATGTCGTAGATGGTCAGACCGGCCACGGCCACGGCGGTGAGGGCTTCCATTTCCACGCCGGTCCTGGCGGAAGTGGCGGCGGTGGCGCGGATGGCCACGCCGTCGTCGCGCACGAGGAAGTCGAGGTCCACCGCGTCGAGCGGCAGGCTGTGGCAGAGCGGGATGAGGCTGTCGGTGCGCTTGGCGGCCTGGATAGCGGCGACGCGGGCCACGGTCAGGACATCGCCCTTGGGCAAGGCGGCCGCGCGCAAAGCGTCGATGGTGGCGGGCGCGGCCTTGATAAATCCCTCCGCCACGGCCACGCGGCGGCTCACCGGTTTGGTGCCGACATCGACCATGCGGGCGGCGCCTTCGGCGTCGAGATGCGAAAATGTGGGTTCGGACATGAAACGGGTGGAATAATACCTCGCGACCGACGTTCGCCGCGAGAAAATGATTTTTTACACAGAAGGAAGGGAAGGTTCCGCCGGGCCTCTATGCTCCCTTCCTTCTGTTGAATTTATCCGCGGTCATGGGGCGGCCGCGGGTGGAGTGAGAAGCAAGGTCAGCGCGCGCCCTTGCGCGGGCGAGGTGGCATTTACCAGGACCAGCGCGTTGACGCCGGCGAGGGCGAAGGTGTCGCCGGAGCCCATCCACCGGCAGGGCGCGACGGCCGGCTTTCCTTCCGTCACGAAAGCGCGGGCCGGCCACCAGGTGTCGCGCGGGTCCGCGGTGAGCGGCTCCCCGCCGTCGAGGTCGAGCCAGACCACGGGCCAGGCCGGAGGGCGGCCGGCCGCGCGTTCGACCGCCAGCCGCACCACGGTGTGAAAGCACACGAAATGCGAAACCGGATTGCCCGGAATCACGAAGGCCGCCTGCTCGCCGTGGGTGGCGAAGGTCAACGGCTTGCCGGGGCGCTGGTTGATCCGGTCGAAATGGATCGTGTAGCCGAGCCGCCGCAGCACGGACGCGCCGAAGTCGTAATCGCCCACGCTCGCGCCGCCGGAGAGGAGCAGCAGATCGGCGTCGGTCTCGGCCGCGGCGGCAAGCGCGTCCGGATCATCCGCAACGCGGGTGGTGGCGAAGGACATGGCACCCGCCTCCGCCAACAAGGCGCGGAGCAGGGGGGAATTGGTATCGCGAATGTCGCCGGGGCCGGGCGTGGCGGAAGGATCGACCAGCTCCGAGCCCGTCGCCACCTGCCGCACCGAAGGCACGGGCGTCACCATGGGGCGAACCTCCCCCACCTGGGCCAGCGCCGCCAATTCCGCCGCGCCCAGCCGCGTGCCGGCGGGAAGCACGATCTCGCCGCGCCGGGCTTCGGAGCCTTGGGCACGGATCAGCCACGACTCGGAAAATCGCTCCACCACCACGTGGTCGCCTTCGCGCCGCGTGTCCTCCTGCATCACCACGCGCCCGCCGCCCGGCGGCAGTAGCGCGCCGGTGAAAATGCGGAAGGCTTCTCCCGGCCGCACCGGTTCCCTCGGCACGGCGCCCGCCGCCACTTCTCCCGCCACGCGAAACGCTCCCGGCACGGCGTCGGCCCGCACCACGTAACCATCCATCTGCGCGCGATCGCCCGCCGGGTAATCGGCGTCCGCCACCACCGCGGCGGCCAGCACCAAGCCGTGCGCTTCCTCGAGCGGCGTCGCCACCGACGGCCGCTCCCGCACCTGTGCGGTGACGATCCGTCGTGCCTCAGTCAGTGTGATCATGGAAGTTGTTGAAAGGCATGGTTGTGGGCTGGAAGCAATCTGCCTTTGCCCGAGTGGAAGAAATCGTCCCTTTGCGGTATAAAATCATATAAATATAATGGGAGTTTGGCGCAACGCGATTATAGTGCCGCCGGTCTATGGAACTCACCATCCTCGCTTTTGCCCACGCGCGGGACACTTTCGGCTTTTCCCGTCGGACCGTGTCCTACGAGCCGACCGACACGCCGCGCATGCTCCTGCAACGGGTGGCCCCGTCGGCCAGTCTCGATCATTTGGCGGTGGCCGCGGATAGTGAATACACGCTACTCGACGCTCCCCTCGGGACCGCGCGTGAGTTGATCCTGATTCCCCCAGTATCCGGAGGTTAGCATGAGCGTGGAGATTCATTTCACCTACGGGCGGATCGTCATCCCGCCCTTGGCGCTGCCGTCACGAGAGATCGGCTCCCACCTGGAATTCCAAGGCCTCGTGCGCGAGTTGGAGCAGGGACAGCCGCTGACCGGCCTGTTCTACGAAGCGCACGAGCCGATGGCGCGGCGGCGGTTGGAGCATCATTTCCGGGAGGTGAATGGAGCCCATCCCGTCATCTCCGTGCTCTTGATCCACCGGCTCGGCTGGGTGCCGGTGGGAGAGGCCCCGATTTTCGTCCGCGTGCTCAGTTCCCACCGCGCCGAAGGGCTGGCGTTCCTGGCCGAAATCATCATCCGCCTCAAACAGGACGTGCCGATCTGGAAGCTGCCGCGGGCGCCGGCCTCGGCCTGAGGGGCGGAGATAGCGCGCCGGAAAGATCGGCAACGACATCTTTCGCGCTTCGGTT
>CAZQUC010000402.1:0-4211 GCA_964596095.1 uncultured Enterobacteriaceae bacterium | reverse complement strand
GCTGACGAAATTGGCCACCGTGCGGGGCACGTCCTGGTAATAAAGCTCGACGGTGAAGTTCCCGTTGGTCGTTTCAAAGTCGGCATACACTTGCGCCGCGGCGGGACGAGCCGCCCCCACGACCAGCAGCAGACTACCGAGGCCGCAAGCGGCCGCGGCACGATGGCAGCGAAGAGAAAAAACGTGCATAAAACAAACCAGACTCAGGGGGCGGAAGAGAGTGGGCAAACGCGGACTTAGCCTCGCGCGTCCCGCCGCTCCAGTGAAAAATCGGGTTTTTGCGCGGAGGGGCCGGGAGCGGGAACTTTCGTCATCACTTCTTGAAATGCCGGGGTTTCTCGCCCAAAGCTTCCCCGCTGCCGTCCGCAGGTGACGGCGTTTCTCTTGTCCACCCGCACCCATGCCCGTTGCCACCCTTGAATTTGAAACGCCCCGGTTTTTGCATTCGCTGATCGGCGGCGATCTTTCGCGCCTGAAAGAACTGGAGGCGGCGGCGCGCGTCAAAATCACCACGCGGGACGGGTGGCTGAAGATCGACGGCGAACCTGCCAACGTCGAAAAGGCCACCGCTGTGGTCCGGCAATTGGAGGACGCCTGCCGCGCGGGCACGGAGATCGACGGGCATTTTTTCCGCGTGGCCTTGCAGGCGCTCGACAATGGTGGCGCGAAGCCCGGCGGCTCGCTGAAAGAGCTGGCCTCGGTGCGGCTGCTCGGATCGCCCCACAAGCCCGGCGTCAGCCCGAAGACGCGGCAGCAGCTCGATTATCTGCGCGCCATCGAGGCTCACGATGTCACCTTCGGCATCGGCCCGGCGGGCACGGGCAAGACGTATCTCGCCGTGGCCGCCGCGCTCGCCGCCTTCAAGGCCAAGCAGATCAGCCGCATCATTCTCTCGCGTCCCGCGGTGGAGGCCGGGGAGGCGCTCGGCTTCCTGCCTGGCGATCTCAACGAAAAAATCTTTCCCTATCTCCGCCCGCTTTACGACGCGCTCTACGACATGATCGAGCCGGACGAACTGGAGAAGATGATGGACCGCGGGCAGATCGAAATCGCCCCGCTCGCCTACATGCGCGGGCGCACGCTGAACGGCTCCTTCATCATCCTCGACGAAGCGCAGAACACCACGCGCGCGCAGATGTTGATGTTCCTCACGCGGCTCGGCGAGGGCAGCAAATGCGTCGTCACCGGTGACCCTTCGCAGACGGACCTGCGCGACGCGGGCGGCTCCGGCCTGGCCGAGGCGATAAGGGCGCTGCCCCGCACCAAGGGCATTGCTTTTGTGTCGTTCGCGGGCGCCGATGTCGTCCGCCATCCCGTCGTCGCCCGCATCATCGCCGCGTATGACAAAGAGCGCGCGCGTCCGGAACCTCCCCGCGGCGGCAAGACCGCGAAGTAAACCCACACCTCGTTTTCTCACCACACCATGCTCATGTTCAGTATCGGAGGCCCGGAGCTGCTGGTCATCCTATGTTTGCTCTTCATTCCGTTGTCGATGGTGGTGCTGGGCATTGTTGTCGCCTGGCTCATCGGCAAACGCCGCGCGTCCCGCCGTCATCGGTGCCCGCACTGCGGCGGCGAGTTCACGGAAGAGATGGAGGTGCAGGCCGGCGGATCGGACAGCGCGGTCTGATCGGACGGATCCGTCCGAGCTTCTTCTCCGGGCGCGGACATCCCTTGCCAAGACGGCCCGCGCGTGCTGACGTGCGCCGCTCTCATCCACTACGCCCATGCCACGCCCGCTCAGCTCCATCGCCCCCGATTGGTGGGATTACACCACCTTGGAACCCGACCTCATCCGCGACGCCGCCGCGCTCACGCCCGCGGACGTGCGGCAACTCTCCCGGCCGGGCTTCCAGATCACGTTTTTCGACACGCTGGAGGAGTTCTATCTCGCCGAAGCGCTCGAATACATCGACGCGTGGCGGCAGGCCACGGCGGACAATCCGGTCGGCATCTGCGGCCCCATCGGCCCGACCGAGCAACTGCCGCTGGTCGCGCGCTTGGTGAACGAACTCGGGCTGTCGCTGCGGCATGCGCATTTCTGGGGCATGGACGAGTGGTTCGACTCCGCCACCGGCCGCGAAGTGCCGGTCACGCACCCGCTGTCTTTTGAAAAAGCGGACCGCGAGTTGTGCTTCGACCGTATCCGTCCCGAGTTGCGCCCGCCGGCGGAAAACCTGCATTTTCCCACCGCCGATACCGCGGCCTATCGCGCGAGTTGGGAGGCTGGCGCGCACTGCGCGGTCATGCAAGGCGGCCAGGGCGACATCAAGCACTGGGCCTTCAATGATCCGCTGCGTCGCGAGGGCGCCTATGCCGACGCGCCACCCACGCCCGACGAATACCGCCGGCTCGCCACGCGCGTGGTGGAGCTGCACCCGGTGACCCTCATGCAAAACGCCCGCACCTCCGGCGGTGGCAACATCACCCTCGTGCCCACGCGGGCCATCACCGTGGGGCCGGTGGAGACATGGAAGGCCGGGCGCGTGTCCATCTGGCAGGCCGGAACCCACGACAACCCGCTGGGCCAGCGCCTCACCGCGTTGATGATTTCCAAAGGGATCGAGGACGCCGCCGTGCCGATGTCGCTGCTCGCCTCGCACCCGGACGTGCGTTTCCACTACTACACCGGCGGCCTCGGTGCGTGCGCGGTGGAGATGCATTGAGCCCGGCTCACGCCAGCAATTCCGGCACCACGCGGCCATGCACGTCGGTCAGCCGGTAATCACGGCCGCCGTGGCGATAGGTGAGTTGTTCATGATCGAAGCCGAGCAGGTGCAGGATAGTGGCGTGGAAATCGTGCAGGTGGACGCGGTCGCTGGCCACGGTCAGCCCGTAATCGTCGCTGGCCCCGTGGATGTGTCCGCCGCGCGCGCCGCCGCCGGCCAGCCAGCAGGAAAAGACGCGCGCGTGGTGCTCGCGCCCTTTGTGGTCCGGCGTGTCGTTGTAGGCGGTGCGGCCGAATTCCGTCGCCCACACGACCAGCGTGTCATCGAGCATCCCGCGCGATTTCAGGTCACGCAGCAGTCCGGCGATGGGCTGGTCCACGTTTTTGGCGAGCCGGTCGTGGTCGGCCATGTCGCCGTGCGAGTCCCAATTGTGGCTCGCCCCGGTGTCGATGAGCTCGATGAACCGCACGCCGCGTTCGGCCAGCCGGCGGGCGACGAGGCATTGCCACGCGAACCCCTCGGCCTGCCCGCGCGGCAACCCGTAGAGCGCATGGGTGGCGTCGGTTTCTCCGGACAGATCGAAAGCCTCCGGCGCTTCGGCCTGCATCCCGAAGGCGGTCTCGAATGAGCGGATGCGCGCCGCCAGCGCGGGATCGTCGTGGCGGGCCACGAGATGCCGGCGGTTGAGACGTTCGAGCAACCCGAGTTCCCGTTCCTGCACCGAGGCGCTGGCCACGCGGCGTTGGAGGTTCGCCACCGGCTCCGCGCCCGGCACCACCCGCACGCCTTGATGCACGCCGGGTAGAAAGTCATTGCTCCACACTTGGCCGCCCGCGTAGGGCAGATGCGGCGCCAGCACGACGAACGACGGCAGGTTCTGATTCTCCGTGCCCAGGCCGTAGCTGACCCACGAGCCGATGCTCGGCCGCGCGAAGCTGAAGCTGCCGGTATGCATTTGCAGCGTGGCTTCGAAGTGATTACCGTGATCCGCCGTCATCGAGCGAATGAGGCAGATGTCATCCATGCACTCGCGCAGATGCGGAAACAGATTGCTCACCGGCGTGCCGCATTGGCCGCCGGGGAGAAATTCGCGCTGCGGCGCGATGAGGAATTTCCCCGCGCCCGGCAAGCCTCGCGGCACCTTCCGGCCATGATCCGCCCGCAACTGAGGCTTGGGGTCGAACGAATCCAAGTGCGACACCCCGCCGGTCATGAAGAGGAAAATAACGCGCTTGGCCTTCGGAGCGAAGGGCGCGAGCCGGGGCGCGGTCGGGCTTTCCGCTGCCCGGCACAGGTCGGAGAGGATGGCGGGCATCAACAGCGATCCTCCGAGCAGCGAACGGATCGCCGCCCGGCGCGAGTCGCGCTGGAAACCAAAGGTCATGAGTGGCGCAACATACCACGTTTCCCGCCGTTGCCAGCTTCTTGAGTTATCGGGTCTCGCCCGAGGCTTTGGAGATAGAGCCGAGGCTTGCCTCCGCTTTTGAGTTCATCGGCTTGCCCATGAGGGAGCGCGGCCGAGAGAAGTGAAGGAAGGGGCTG
>CAZQUC010000401.1:0-4212 GCA_964596095.1 uncultured Enterobacteriaceae bacterium | reverse complement strand
AATCCACCAGCTCCACCAGCCGTCGCCGATGACGTGGTTGGTGGCCGTGTTGCGCAGTCCATAAACGGCGCGTGACCAGGCAGGATATTTTTCGGCCAACTCGCGGCTGTCCCAATCCTTGACCCCCGACCAGCGCGACCACACGGCGGCCGTCGGATGCGCGGTGTTGGAGCGCCACCAGCCGTTCTTCCGCGCCAGCACCGCCGCGAGGCCCGAGGCATCGACCACCCAGCGCGCGCGGAAGGTGGTCACGCCACCTTCGTGCTTGATCTCGACGGTCTGCAAGCCGCCTTCGGTCAGCTCGACCTTCGCCACCGTGGCGGGGCGCAGGATCTCGGCGCCCGCCTGCACGGCGCGGCGCAGCACTTCCTCGTCGAAGGTCGCGCGGTCCAATTGGAAGGACGGAATGCGCGAGAGATACTTCGCGCCCAACTCGCTGGCTTCGCCGAGGTCCGCCGTTTCCGGATTGGCAAACCAGAACCGCAGCCCCTGCTTCATCAGGTGATTCTCACTGAGATACGAGGTCAGCCCCAGCACGCGGCACATGAAATACGCGCTCACCTCCACCGTGGCCTCGCCGACGCGCCGCGAGAGCTTCGCGGATTTCTCGATGATCTGCACCCGGAGGCCCGGATTGTGGCGCAGCAGCAATGTCGCGGTCGCGGCGCCGGAGAGCGCGCCGCCGATGATCAGCACGTCGCGTTCGATCACCTCGGAGGAGGCGGGTGGAGGATCCTGGGCATTCATGGGCATCGGTTGATGGTTGGTTGGCTCGCAATGGAACGCGCCGGCGGCATTTCTTCCACGCTTTTTTGCTGACGCGCCGATGATCCGGCCCGAAAGGCGTGGATGCGCTGCCTCACACGACAACACACGGGCTTCCAGGAGGTGGAAGTGTGGGCCTCCGCGCGTGAAGCGGAATTCCGCGTCGCCGGCGCCATCCACGCGTGGTGGCACCGCGACCGGTATCTGACCGGGCTGGCATGGGATAATCTCGCCGCCGCCTCGCTGCTCCGGCTCGCTGGTCCGCCCCGCTCGGTGCTGCTGCTCGGCGTGGCGGGTGGCACCACCTTGCGCGTGCTGCGCCATCTGTGGCCCGCGGCGCGCTTCACCGGCGTGGAGATCGACCCCGGCATCCTCGACCTCGCCCGGCGTCATTTGCATCTGGATGAACTGGACCTCACGCTGCACGAGGCCGACGCCTACGAATGGATCCGCGCCCGCGGCGGCCCGGCCTTCGATGTCGTGATCGACGATGTCTATCAAGCGCTGCCGCACGACGTGGCCCGGCCCGGCGCCTACTCCTCGGCGACGGTGGCCGCACTGCGCCGGCGGCTCGCGCCCGGCGGGTTGCTGGTGGTCAATCTCGTAATCGGCCGCGGGCATCGCGCGATGCAGAGCGCCTTCCGGCGGTTCTTCCGCGAGACATTTCCCGTCGTGCGCTCGGTCACGACGCCCGACAGCCTCAACGAGGCGCTTGTTGGCGGCGAGGGTGTGCTGGCCCAGGCTGCGTTGCGTCCTTGGCGGGAGCGGTTTCCCGATGCCCGCGACCGCGCCTATTGGGACCGGCTGCGCGTGCGCGCCCTGCGGGTCGCGGAGTGAAATGCGTAAAATTACGCAATTTAAGGTTGACCTCGCCGATGAGATGCGTATTTCTACGCACAATCATGACCGCTCGCCGCCGCCAACCCGATCCACTGACCCGCCGTGAACGCCAAATCATGGACGTGCTTTATGCGCAGGGCCGGGCGACGGCGCGCGAGATCGAGGCCGCATTGCCGGACGCGCCGACCGGGGCGACGGTGCGCACGATTCTCAAAGTGCTGCTCACCAAAGGGCTGGTGCGGCATCATCAGGAAGGGCGGGCGTTCGTGTATCGGCCCGTCACATCGCCGGCGACGGCGGCGAAGAACGCGGTGCGGCGGCTGGTGGACGTGTTTTTCCAAGGCTCGCTGGAGCGGGCCGTTACCGGATTGCTCGATGCTCGCAACGCGGTTTCCGCGGAGGAACTGGAACGGCTGGAGGCGCTCATTCGCGAAGCCCGCCAGAAATCAACCAAACCATGAACAACCATTTCGTTATTTCCTGGATGAGCGCGCTGGCCCAGGCCACGGTGCTCGTCGTGCTGGCATGGCCGCTGGTGGTGGGCGCGCGCCGTCGGTCGGCGGCGCGATTTTCCACGGTCTGCCGGCTGGTGATGGCTGGCGCGGTGGTGCTGGCGCCGGCGGTTTTCGTGCTCAGCGCGTGGCCCGCGGCAGACGGGGCTGGCCCCGCGGAGGTGGCGGTCGCGCGGAGCGTGAGTCGGCTGCCGGCAGAGAGTGATGAGGCGGCGATGGCGCTGTGGAGGGAAAACGGGGAGATACGGTCGTCCGGGTCTTCGCCTGCGGTGGAGGCGGAATCGTCCCGCACCGTCTTTTCCTTCGTCCCCCGGTGGACGATCGATCCGGTGGTGGGCCGGAGGTTTGGGTGGCTTTGGTTGGCTGGAGTGGGAGCGGTGGCCCTGCCCTGGCTGCGAGGTCGATGGGTGCGCGCGTCGCTGTGGCGGCAGTCGCACGCGGTGGCGGACGACGACCCGCTGGCGGTGGCGATCCGTGTTTCCGATGTAGTGCCGGCATGCCGGGTGCGGGTGCATGAAGGGCCGGTCACGCCTTGTGTGTGGGGACTGTGGCGGCCGGTGCTGTTGCTGCCTGTCGCGGCGTGTGACTGGCCCCTGGAGCGGCTGCGGCTGGTGCTGGCGCACGAAGGCGAACATCTGCGGCGGCGCGATCCGTGGTGGCGGTGTCTCGCGGGGGTGTTTCTGGCGTTGTTGTGGTTTCATCCGCTGGCGTGGAGCTTGGCGCGGCGGGCGCGACAGGCGGATGAGCGCGCGGCCGATGATGCGGTGCTGGCCTGTGAAGGCGACGCGCCGGCTTACGCGGAGACACTGCTGGACTGCGCGCGCCTTTTCGCCGCGCCCGCGCCGCTGGAACGGGCCGCTTTCACGATGGCCGGACCCGGCGGGCTCCCGGCGCGCGTGCGGGCGGTGTTGGACGAGCGTCGCGACCGGCGTGCCGCTGGAGCGGGGACGTGGGCGGGCGGCTTGTTGTTGGTGGGGGTGGTGGCGGGTCTGGCGGCGATAGGGGCGCCGCGGCTGGTGGCCGCTGAGGCGGAGGAGGAGGCGAGCGTGGTGGAAATGGTGGAGAAGGACGAAGAGGACCAAAAGAAAGAAGAAGAGCAAAAGGATGACGGGGACGGGAAGGCGGCTTCGTCGGCTTGGACGCCGGTCGAGATCGGGGAGCGGGTTTATCTGCGTGCTTCCGAGGTGGGCGCATTTTATAAATTTCCTTCGGTGGGCGTCGATGCGGCCGGCGAGATGATCTTCAAGAGTCCCAAGCTGGTCATGCGATGGAAGACGTCGCCGAGGGCGCTTCACATGAATGGGATCAAATTCCGGACGCTGCGCCCTTGGGAACGCCACGAAGGCGAATGGATGATTTCGCGGGAGGACTTGACGCGAATTGTGGATCCGGTCCTGCGCCCGCGGCACATCAAGAACGCGGAGCCGCCCAAAACCATCATCCTCGATCCCGGACATGGGGGGCGGGATTCCGGGGCCACGAGTGGCGGCGGTTCGGAGGCCGCGTTCAGCCTGGACGTGGCGCGGCGGCTGCGACCGTTGTTGGAAAAGGCTGGGTTCACCGTGCGGCTGACGCGGGAGGATGACCGGTTCGTCACTCTCTCCGACCGCGCCGCGGTGGCGGAAGGAGTGACGGAGGGCGCGGTCATCAGTCTGCATTTCAATTCGTCCCGGCTCCCGGAGGACCAGGGCGTGCAGACCGGCTTTCCTGCCGTCGGGCTCGGCCACGACGAGCACCTGGGCGCGGCGGTGGCGCTGGCGACGGCCGTGCAAGCCAGTTGCCTGCATCAACTCAAGGCACCCGATGCGGGCGTGATGGCCGTGGAATTCGGCCTCATGCGCCGTCTCATCCACCTGCCGGTCATTTTCATCAATGGCGGCAATCTCAGCTTCGACGAAGAAGCGGCCGCCATCGCCACTGAGGCCTACCGCGAGCGCCTGGCGGTGGCCATTGCCAGCGGCGTGGTTACGTATCGCCACGCCATCACCGGACGCCCGCCGCAGTGAGCCGGATGTGTTGAGCGTGCCGAAGTCCCGGAGGGACGGCGCGGGTAGGGTGGCCATCCTGGCCGCCGTGGAAGGCGTCTCGCCTTCCA
>CAZQUC010000400.1:0-4239 GCA_964596095.1 uncultured Enterobacteriaceae bacterium | reverse complement strand
GATGCAGGCTCAAATCTCCTCCTCACGGGTGGCGTCCAATCCGCGTTGACGGAGAAATTGCGGGCTGAGCAGGAGCGGCTCGAGCGCGGCGGAAAAACGAAAGCCGTGTTGCTCCAGGCCGGCTTGCATGGTGTCGAGGAGCGGCCCGTCGGAAAGCTGCACGCCGCGCCCGAGGGCGTAGCCGAGCAGTTTGCGGCAGAAGGTGCGCACCACTTCGTCGCGGCGTTGGGCGAGCAGATACTCGCGCAGGCCGGGCAGGCCGTCGAAGGTGGCGTCGTCTTTCCAGGTCAGGCGCGTGGCGGTGTCGATCTTGCGGCCCGCGCCGTCGAACTCGCGGAATCGGCCGATGGGGTCGTAGGCTTCGAGCGCGAAGCCGAAGGGATCGATGCGCTGGTGGCAGGAGGCGCACTCGGCGACCTGGGTGTGCAGTTCGGTGATCTGGCGCATCGTCAGTTGACCCGCAAGATCGCTCTCGGGCAATTGCGGGACATTGGGCGGTGGCTTGGGCAGCTTGTCGCCTAACAATGTTTCCACGACCCAATTGCCGCGGAGGATCGGGCTGGTGCGCGAGGCGCCGGAATTTTTCGCCAGCACGGTGGCGAAGCCGAGCACGCCGCCGCGCCCATAGCGTTTGATGCCCTCGACGCGCCGCCACTCCGGCCCGGCCACGCCGGGGATGCCGTAATAGCTCGCCAGCGTTTCATTGAGGAACGTGTGATCGGCGTCGAGCAAGCCGAGCACGGAGCCGTCGTTCTGGAAAAGATCGAGGAAAAAACGGATCGCCTCCTCATACATGTCGCCGCGCAGCGCCGTGAACTCGGGAAAGGCCTCCTCGCTTTTTTCATCCAGGGTGTCGAAGTCGCGGATGTGCAGCCATTGGCAGGCGAATTCGGTGGCGAGCGCGCGGGCACGGTCGTCGCGCAAGAGCCGGCGCGCCTCGGCGCGCAGCACCTCGGGATCGTGCAGACGACCGGCCGCGGCCTGGGCGCGCAGGGCGTCATCCGGCATCGACGACCACAGGAAATAGCTGAGACGGCTGGCGAGTTCCCAGTCGGAAACCGGCTGCGGCTCTTTGCCCGCGGCCGGCCGCTCGCCGCGATACAAAAACGAGGGCGCCACCAGCACACGGGCGAGGGTGAGGCGGAAAGCTTCGTCATGCGGCAGGTCTTCACCGCGCAACCGGTGATACAAGGCGCGCAACGCGTCCGCTTCGCCGGGATGCAGCGGCCGGCGGTAGGCCCGGCCGGCAAAGGCCGCGAGCGCGTCGAGATGACGCGGCTCGCTTTCCACCAACTGCCGCCGGAAGGCCGCGGCCCGCTCCCGCACCGGCTCGCGCAGCGGGATGAAAGCGGCGGGGGCGGCATCCTGGGTGGCGTATTCGATCAATTGCTCCAGCGAATCGACCATTGTGAAAGCATCCTGCCCGATGAAGCGCAGCTCGTCCCACAGCCGGTTGAGGCGCGCGGTTTCCGCCTCGTCGAGCAGGAGGCGGATGAGATGGTCGTCCTCGCGATGGAACACGGTGAGCGTGACGAGTTCATCGACCGGCACGATTTTCGGATAGCAGATGGCCGCGGGAAACCAGGCGCGGAAATCGGCGAAAGCCGCCTCCAGCATTGCGCGCGCAGCGCTGTCGTCGTTCACCACGATGGGCGAGTGCGGCTGGAGAGCGAGCGCTTCGGCGACCGCGGCTCCTTCCGCTGTCTCCGCCACTACGCCGGCCCAGACCTGGGCGCCGCTTTCCGACGAAGCGGTCGGCGCCAGCACGGCGGTGGCGGCGAATTCCGCGTTTTCCGCCCACTCGCGCGGCAAACGGATGTCGAGCGTCGCCGGCGTGGCCACGCCCAGGCTCGTCGGCTCCAGGGCCGTGCCGTCGGGGGCGCAGCCGAAAAGCGCGGGGTCGAGCCCGTAGCGCGGCCCATCGTCCGGCGCGCCGGCATCGGCCGCCCCCGCGAGGAGCCACGCGCCGAAGGGGCCGTTGAGCGAGCGTAGTTGCCGACGCAGCGCGGCGTCCGGCGCGGGCAAAGAGGCGGGATCATCGGAGGCGCGACCGAGCACGGCGGTCACTTCGGCGTGGAGCGCGGATTTTTCCGCGGCCCCGGTTGCCGCCTGCCAGCGTGCCAGCACGGAGCCGGCGGGAATTTCCCATCCGGGCGCGCCCCTCAGGCCGGCGGGCTCGGTGTAAAAATGCCACACGTCCGCGTGGCCGGAGCGGTCGGGCCGGGGATTGGCCGCGAGGATGTCGCCCGCCACGTCGTTGGCCAAGTCCCATTCGCGGGCCTCGCCCCTCATTTCGGTGCAGGTCAACTCCACGTCGGTGAGATCGCAGGAATGGTTTTGATCGCGCGGGCCGATGAGCAGCGACACCAGATCGCCCTGCCGCACGGCGACATTTTCCAGCGGCCCGACCGCGACCGGCACCGGGCCCTGCGCGCGGCCGGAGGCGAGCCGTTGGAGCATCACGCCGCGCCGCAATTCCAGCGCCCAAGCCACGCCATTGCCGCATTCGGGATGCGCGTGGGTGACTTGCGCGCGGATGCGGAACAGGCCCGTGGCCGGACTTTGCCAACCGATGGCGGCGCTCAGAGTGGGCGAGGGATGGACCACCACGCCGCGCGCTTTCAAATGACCGGGAATACGCAGCTCGGCGTCGCCCGCGTTGGCGAGCACGTAAGGCGTGTCCGGCGAGCCCCAGCCTTTTACCGTGTCGTAGCCGGACACGGCGTCGATTTGTTGCGTGAAATGATCGAGTTGCAGATCGGTGTTTTCGCCGAGGCCGAGGTAGCCCAGCCACGCCGCGAGCAAGGCCGGATCGAGTTTGTGGCGCCACGCGAGGTCGGCGCGGGACGGCGGCGGTGGCGAGACGCGGGCCGCTTCCGCCGCCGCGGCCAGATAAGCGGCCGCGGTTTCGCCGAGCGCGACGCGGCGTTCGGCCAAAGACCGCATCACGCCGCGCAGATCGCGCAACGGCAGGTCGGGCTGGCCGGGCCGGACCAGGCGCGGCGCTTCCCAGACCAGCGTCGAAGGCTCGGGAAAACCGCCGCCGATCGCGCGCAGGCGGAGCGTGAGATCCCCGGAGTCGTCCGCGGTGGCGGCCTCGTCGCCGGAAGGCGCAAGCTTCACGCGCACGTCCTGCCGCGCGGCCAGCGGCACCTGATTCACCATCCACGGGCGCAGATGGCCGACGGTCTGGAAACGGGTCAGCGTGTCCTGCCAGCGGTGAATCCAGGCCACGAATTCCTGCACCGCTGGCTGGTCACCGGATATCGCGTGACGCCAGCGCGTGCGGACCTGCTCCAGCAACAGCGAGACCGGCGCGTCGCCCTCCAGCAGCCGCCACAGCGATGCCAGATATTTCTCCGCCAGCTCGTGCGTCGCCGCGACCGCGGCCAGGCTCGCGCTTCCCGCGCGCAGGGCGGCGCGCTCCGCCAGCAAGACGCCAAAATATTTTTCCAACGGCAGGCGACCGCCTTGGTTGGTTTCAAAGACGATGCCTTGCAAATCCACCTTCTCGCCGCCCTCGGTGGTGGCGTAGCGCGCGTAAAGGCCGCGGATTTCCGCGAGCCATTCCTCCACCCAATCGCCGCGCGTGTCGCCGGCGGAAAAGGTGAAACGATCCGGCAGCAGCACCGCGTGCGTCGCGAGGCCTTGGGCGGCAGCGAAATATTTCTCCAGCAGCGCGGGCGACATGGAAAGCGCCTCGCCCGCATTGACAAACCCCTCCCCCGCCGCGCCATCAATGGGGAATTCTTTCACTGGATCGAGCGACGCCACGCCGGTGAGATCGCGCACGGTGCGGGTATATTCCACGTTGTTGAGCCGCCGCAGCACCACCCGGCCCGGATCGCCCGCCCGCGCTCGTCCCTCCGCCGCGAGCAGGTCCGTGATCCATCGCTCCAACGTGGCACGCTCGGCCTCCTCCGGCTGATCCGCTTTCTGCGGCGGCATCTCCTGGAGGTGCAGCATCTCCAGGGATTTCTCCCACACGCGCGGCTCGCGCCGCACATCCTCCAACGCGACGAAGCTCTCCAGATCGACCTCGCCCTTCGCCGTGTCCGCGGAGTGGCAATCGTAACAATACGCCCGCAGCAACGGCTTGATCGTGGCGTGGTATTCTTTTTCCAGCGGCCCGAAATCGACCGCTCCTGCCTCCGCGCCCATCCCCGGCTGTCCCCCACCCCATGCCCCGGCCGCCAATCCAACGGCGAGCCGGATTTTCCATCTTAGAGAGCGGGACAC
>CAZQUC010000399.1:0-4242 GCA_964596095.1 uncultured Enterobacteriaceae bacterium | reverse complement strand
TGTGGGCCTCATCATCCTGGGCATTCTCGGGCTCAAGCTCACGTGACCGGCGCGGTGGTGAAGCATGAGAAACGCCATCCGTCCATGGCATCAATCGCCAATAACCCAAGCATCTCCTTCACACCAGCCGCTGTTGCAGCGCCTTGGCCACGGCGGCGGCGCGGCTGTTGACGCCGAGCTTGTGGTAGATGTGGCGCATATGGGTGTCCACGGTGTGGGGGCTCATGCCGAGCCGATCGGCGATTTCCTTGATGACGAGCCCCTCGGCCGCGCCGTGGAGGATTTCCCGCTCGCGCGGGGTCAGGCCGTAATCATCCCGCGGCCCCGTCATCCCGGCCAGCAATTGCCACACGGACGCGGCCACTTCCTGGTTCATCGGCGCGCGGCCCTCCATCACGGCGTGGATGGCCGCCGCGATTTCCTCTTCCGAGGAGGTCTTGAGCAGATAACCCGAAGCTCCCGCGCCAATGGCTTGGCGGATTTTCTCCTGGTCGTCATAGACGGTGAGCATGACGATGCGGGCGTGAGGCGCGCGGGCCTTGAACTGGCGGATGGCGGACAATCCGTCGAGGCCGGGCAGCGCCACATCCAGTAGGATGACCTCCGGCAAGGCGTCCGTCCCCAACCGTCGCAACGCCGCCTCGGCGGAAGACAGCGCCACCGGACAACTCAGGCCGGGCGTGTCGTTGAGCAGGCGCGCCACCACGCTGCGGAACGTGCTGTTGTCTTCGATCAGCCAGATGGTGATGGGGCGGGGCATGGGGGTGACGGGATAATGGGATGGTAAGATAATGAGATAACGGAAAAGCGGAAAGGAAAGTCCCGATCATTTTCCGCCGGGGCGGGCCTCGAAGGCGACCAGGGTGCCGCGGCCGGGCGCGGATTCGATGCGGAAGACTCCCTGCATTTGCTCCAGGCGCAGGCGAGCATTTTTCAAGCCGCTGCCGCTGTTTTTGTCCGCGGGGTCGAAGCCCCGGCCATCGTCCCGCACCGCGATCGACCACCGATCGGTCTCCAACCGGGCCTCGACCTCCGCGCGCCCGGCGTGGGCGTGGCGAACGAGGTTGTGCAGCACCTCTTTGAAAACCATCAGCATGTTGCGGCGGAAATCGGGAGGCACCTTCTGCGAGCCGGCCGCGGCGGTGATCCGGAGTTCATGCGGCAGATCGGCCAGCAGGCGGGCGGCGGTTTCCCGCATCCGCTGGGCCGCCTCCTCCGCGGTGTCGCACGCCGGGTTGATGAACCAGACGATGTCGCGCACCGAGTGGATCGTCTGGCGCGCGATGTCGGCGATCTCCCGCAGCTCCGCGTGCTCGCGCTCGCCGAGCGTGGATTGGCGGTCGATGCGGCGGCTCAGCAAGGCGATGCCCGAGAGCGTGCTGCCCAGCTCGTCGTGCAAATCCCCCGCGATGCGCCAGCGCAGCCGCTCCACCTCGCGCCGCCGCGCCCGGCGCAGGGCGGCCACGGCCGCGATCACCAACCCCGCCACCAACGCCAGGGCGGCGCGGAACCACCATGTTTCCCAATAAAACGGCTGCACGATCACGGCCACGGTTGCGGCGTCATCGGCGCTCCACACGCCGCCATCATCGCACGCGGCGACGCGGAAGGTGTAACGCCCCGCCGGCACGTGGGTGTAGAGCGCCTGCCGCGCGGATTGCGCCGGCAGCCACTCCTGGTCGAACCCGACCAATTGATGGCGGAAGCGCGTTTTTTCCGGCACGCGGAATCCCGGCGAGGTGAAATGAAACGCCACCGTGGCATGGCCGGCCGGCACCTCGATGGCGGCGGAAGGCGGCGTCGCGCCCGACCCACGCAACAACGGGTCGGCGAGAATTTCCCGATCGTTCACCTCCACGCGCTCGAGAAAAACCGGCGGCGGGGACGTGGGGGTGGAGATCGGCGGCGCGACGGTCCGCGCCAGACCGTGAGCCGTGGCGAACCACAGATGGCCGGCGCGATCCTTCAGCGTCGCATTCTGCCGCCCGCTCAGGCACTCCGTGCCGAGCAGTCCGTCCAGGAGGCCGAAAGGCGTCGCCACCAGCCGCTTCTGCCGCCCGGCCGCGATCTCCAGCAAGTCCGCCCGCGCGCAGCGGACCAGCCCGCGCAGCGACCCCAGCCATACATGCCCCGCGCCGTCGCTGGTCACCTGCGAAATCATCTCCTCCTCCAGACCGTGCGCGCGGGTGAAGGTGAAAAAGCCGCCGTCCCGCCACAGTGACAGCCCCGCTGCCGTCCCCGCCCACAGCCTTCCTTCCTCGTCCACATGCTGGGCGAGAATCGTCGCCGACCCCAGCCCATCCGCCGTGGTGAAGACGCGCACGTTTCCTTGATGCAACCGGCTCAGCCCCGCCCCGTTGGTGCCGAACCACAAGGCGCCATCCGGCTGCTGCGCAATGGTGGTCGCCTGGTCCCGCGCGAATCCTTCGCGCGTGGTATGGCGCGTGAAAGCCCCGTCCTGATAACGCAAAATCCCCTCCGCCTCGGTGCCGATCCACAACGAACCGTCGCGCGCCTCGCACAAAGCCGTCACCACCGCCGCCGGCGTCCGCCCCTCCATGCGCGGCGCAGTCACATGGCCTCGATGCCAGCGAAACAATCCGTCACCCCGCGTGCCGATCCACAACGAGCCGTCCGCCCGTCCGCACAAGGCCAGCACGCTGGTGCGCGCGGTGTAGGCTTTCCCGAGATCAAGGGCATGGAGTCTTCCGTCGTGCCATACCGCGAGTTGTCCGGCCTCGCCGCCGGACCAAACCCGCCCCGCGCCATCCTCCGCCACCGCCGTGGTCACCACCGGGGACGGTCCCTGATGATCCGTGTAAGCTTCGAAGAAGCGCGGTGACAGCGCGGCCAGCCCCTCGCCCCGCGTGCCGACCAGCAACGCGCCACTGCCGTCATCGTGGAGACTGAGCACACCTCCCGACGCAAATTTTTTCCCCACGCTCTCCACGCCGTCACCGCGGCCGCGGAGCAGCCTGCCGTCATTCAAAGCGGCCCACACGCCACCCTGTGACGACGCGGCCAGCGCCGTCAGCGGCTCGCCCAGCGGCAGCATCTGCCGCAGCGGCATCTTCCCGTCCTGTGCCAGCAACAGGCCATGCGCCTTGCCGGCGCTCCAGCCATCTCCCGCGACGTCGAAGGCCAGATGCTCCACGGAAAAATACGGAAACGACCGCAACGCCTGAAACCTTCCGCCGGCCCAATAGACCAGCTGGCTGTTGGTGCCCGCCCACAACGTGCCGCGTGGATCGCAGGCCAGTGTTTTCACCTCGACGCCGGGCAGACCGTCCTTGGCAAAGAACGACGTGAAGTGCCCGTCCCGCCAGCGGTTCAATCCATACACCGTGCCGATCCACACCGCGCCCTCGTGGTCCACCGCCAGACAGTTCACCATGTCCGAGGACAGCCCGTGGCGGACCGAAAACGACACGAACTTTCCCTGCTCCAACCGCGCCACGCCCCCGCCCCGCGTGCCGATCCACAGCCCCCCCTTCCCGTCCTCCGCGAGGGCCGTGATGTGATCCGACCGCAGCGCGGGCGTATTCGCGGCCGTGAAGGACAGAAACCGCGCGCCATCGAACCGCGCCAGCCCTTGCCGCGTGCCGACCCAAACATAGCCGTCGCTCGTCCTCAACACGCAGGTCACCGTGTTTTGCGGCAAGCCCTGCTCCGTCCGCCAGAAGCGGGTGATCCGCTCCAGCTCGGCACGGGCGGTTGCTGCCAGCGCCAACCATATCAAAGCCATCACCACGGCCATCGGAGCATGACCAGGAACGACGGAGATGGACAATGACGGGATCATAAAAATGGCGCCTGATTCTTCGCAGCATGGAGAAATCGCGCCGCGTTGGGAACGGAAAAACGGCATCGAAGATAAACTGCATGAACTATTCCTGAAAGAGGGCGCGCGGCTCCGCAGCGGGCTCGATCTGGAGTGCGGACGGCTTGCCTCCGCTTTTCGCCTCACCGGCTTGCCGGTGAGGCGGCATGGGAGAGAGCGAAGGAAGGAAGGATCTATTGGAAGTTCGGAAGGAATCACTCCCGCCGCGAGGGGCAAGCCCCTCACCCCCAGAGCGGAGGCAAGCCGTCCGCACTCCAAAAGACGCTACTCCGAGGCGTCGCGAAAGGCACGGCTCTTCACCTCACGCCGATAAGCGAAATCTTCTTTGTTTCGCGAGCCGGCCGGACATCGTGCGGGGATGGCGGCCAAACTTCGTCTTGATCAGGCGCTTGTCGCGCGCG
>CAZQUC010000398.1:0-4260 GCA_964596095.1 uncultured Enterobacteriaceae bacterium | reverse complement strand
GGCCATGAGCGGCGAGCCACCGCGCATCCATCCCCACCATGGCGGCCAGATAGCCACCGGCGGAGTGGCCGGCGAGGAGCACTTTCTGCGGATCGCCTCCACGGGCGGCGACATGCTTCAGCACCCAAGCCGTGGCCGCGGCGGCATCTTCCAGAAACGCGGGCAGCTCCGCCTGCGGGGAAAGCCGGTAGCCCACCGCCACCAAGCCCAACTCCTTGCCCTTCAACTCGGGGAAAAAGCGTTGACCGCCGGTCAGGCCGCCACCGTGGAGCCAGATGACCGTGGCGAAGCCGGGACGGTTGTCGGGATAATAAAAATCCAGGCGGCACTGCGACTGTTGGTAATCGTCTGCTTTTTCCAGCGCCTTGGCGTCGTAATAAGCCAGATCCGTCTCCGTTTTGTAAGTGGCCGGAGCGGGCCGGGTTTCAGCCGCCAGCGGCAGAGACGGCAGCCACAAGACAAGAAGGACGACGAGCCGGATGACAGGGTTCACCCGCCAACTGGTAGAAAGGATTCGTTCCGTTGCCAGTTGAAATGGCGAATGCCGCCGGACTCACGGCACTTCCACCATCAGGCTCAATCGCTGCGGCGAGAGACGTAGGCACGCGCATTTGATAAGGATCAGCCGAAAACGATGACACCTCATGAGGTGCCAATTTCCGGAATCAGCCGCAAGCGATTCCCATTGGCGGGAATCAAATGCGGTCAATCCACCGAAACTTTGAGTCTAAAAAGACCCAGCGGCGAAAGCGGTGATGGGATGCGCAGCCGCAGCCGGATCAGGCCGGTTTGTTCCTGTTCCTGGGGGGAAGGATCCATCTCAACCACGCCGGCAGCGGCCTGCCAGTCCGAAGACGGGTTGTCGGTGGTTTCGATCTCATAGCGGAGCGTGCCAATGTCAGACCGTTGAGGAAAATGGATCCAGAAGTCTCCTTGACTGTCGCGGCTGATCCCGCACACGGGCGGATCACCGGCGGAGGAAACGGGATTTCCGCCGGTCGCGTATTCGACAAGATTGCTCCGGCCATCGTGGTCGGGGTCGCTCAGCGGGAGACGGTCATCCGTGGTCAATTCCGGGAATTGGCCGATCCACTGCGCGAAGGAGCCGGTGAGAGGCGCGGTGAGGGTGGAAAAAGCGGGACCAGGCCGAGTGGCGCCGAGCACCAGTCTGGCTTCCGAGAGGTGCAGGACCAGCAACGGCTCGACGGCGGACTCGCTATCCGGCGCGAAGGTTTTTCCGGGGAAGCGGGCGACGAAATATTCCTGACGGACGTTTTCCGAAACGACCAGGAAAATGTCTTCCCCGGCGAGCGGAGAGGTTTCGGGCAACTGCGGTTCGCGGACCGAGACTTCAAAGCGGCCGGCTTCGCCATCGGTGCCGTTGCCGATCTGGCAGGGCGGGCCGAACGGAACAAAGAGTTCGGCCACCGCGGCATACCCACCCGTGTTGGCGGCATCGAGTAAGGCCGCCGTGTCGCGGCCGGGAAAACCGCCGAGACGGAACTCGCTCCCCGGAGGCAGGGGAAGACCATCGGATCCACGGAGCGGGGACAACGCCAGCCCTTCGTCGGGCACCGCACTGACCACCACGATGGAAGCGGTGACCGGCAAGCACGGCCCCCAACACGGCAACACCAAAAGACAAAGCCGGAACATAAAGCGAAAAGTCACAGGGAAACCGAGATGCGGTAAAAGGCGCGGCTGGAACCCGGAGGTAGCTGGAATGTGATCCTGCCGTCTTCTCCGGGTTCAAAGGGAAGCTCGGACCACTGGGCCAAATCCAGACTGGTTTGGAGCTGGGTCTTCAAATCAGGGTGGGAAGTAATGATGAACGGCATCTCCCCCTCCAACGGCGCTTCGTCCGGCTCCGCGTCGGATGGCGGTGGCTGCGGCTGCTGCGCCGGGGGATCCTCGCTGCCTTCGATCCGGATGTAGCCGGGAGGTCCGAAACGGCGCACGATAAGCGCGGAAAGCAGGTCGGGCGGCTGGGCGACGGTGGCCGGATCGTTGTCGCCGACCAACCGCCAGCCCGGATTCCGGGGATGCGACTGAAAGTAAAACGGCCCGCGCTGGGTCGAAGTGAACGGTTCCTCAAACGTCAAGAGATCGGCGGACAACGGCGTGCGGCCCTCCCGGACAAAAAAGGGCTCTCCATGACGAAAGCGATTGGCCAGCGACCCGTCCAAGTGAATGGGCAGGGAAAAGACATTCGCTCCCGTGCGGACCGGCAGCAGCACCGGAGCGGAACTGATCATGCCTTGGAGAAACACCCTCAACGTGCCCGGCGTCCGCCGCACAATATACAAACCGTTCGGAAAGCGGACGGGCGTCGGGCCGGCATCCGCCTCAAGGCCGGCCTCTTCCCAACGATCCCGCGTGGAATGGAAGTAATAAACACTTTCCCGCTGGGTCTGGTTGTTCCAGATCACGATCGTGTCGGCCTCGCGGGCGGAGGAACCCGCGTCCAGACCGAAGCGGTTCTCCGTTCCGAAAATCTCTTCCAGCCGCTGGTGGTGGCGCAGGCGCACGATGTCTCCCGGAGCCACCCAGGTGGAAAGATCGGTGTCGCAGATCACCGCCCCGGACTGGAATTCCTTGATGTCCGCGATCAAGCCGCGTCCCTTGCCACTCATGACATGGACGTAACTTTCCCGCGCCGGCTCCGGCTCGGAAACCGGCGCCCACAGAGTGATTTTCGGCCCTTCCACCGTATTGATGGTGCCTGAATTGAAAACGGGCGGCAGCAAGGCGCAGCCCAGATAGGTGCGGACGGGAGGCTGGTGCGCGGCCCGGCCCGGCACTTTGGTGACGTAAATGCCAATCGGAATGGTCGTGGCGGTTTGCGCCCTCCCCTGACCGAGCGTCAAGCCAATCGCCAGCGCCGCCACCAGCGCCCTCAGACGGACGCGCGGCGGCTTCCGCGGGAGGCTGGAATCCGGTGATCCAGGCAGATTATGATAAATCATGAAAGCAAACAAACGACATGAGGCATAGACGCAATAGAAACCTTTACCGGCGACGATGTTTCCGATGCCCTCACATCCCGCTTGCCCTCGCCAGCCACACGCCCTCAGTATCCCTTTCCTATTTGCCTTCGGCTGTCTTCGCTACGCTTCGGCTCATCCTTCATCTTTCCTATTTGCCCCATGCAGTCCCCCATCCTCATCCTGCTCGCCGCCCTCCTCATCACGGACATCGTCGCGCAAGCCCCGCCGCCGCGCGAAGAGCATGACGTGGTCATCTATGGCGGCACGGCGGCGGCGGTCATCGCGGCGGTGCAGGCGAAACGCCTGGGCCGGAGCGTCGTCATCGTCAGTCCTGACCGGCATCTCGGCGGACTCTCCAGCGGCGGGCTAGGGTTTACGGATACCGGCAACAAGGCCGTCATCGGTGGCTTGGCGCGGGATTTTTACCACCGTGTGTGGCGTCACTACCAGCAAGACACCGCCTGGCGCTGGCAGCCGCGCGAAGACTACGGCAACCGCGGCCAAGGCACCCCGGCCATCGACGGCGCGGCGCGCACGATGTGGATCTTCGAGCCGCATGTCGCCGAAAAAATCTTCGAAGACTACGTGCGCGAATTCGCCATCCCCGTGCGCCGCGACGAATGGTTGGATCGTGAAAAAGGCGTGGTCAAAACCGGCGCGCGGATCGACTCCCTCACCACCCTCGGCGGCCGCACCTATGCGGGGAAAATGTTCATCGACGCCACCTACGAAGGCGACCTCCTCGCCGCGGCGGGGGCCGATTACCACGTGGGCCGCGAAGCCAACACCGTCTATGGCGAAATGTGGAACGGCATCCAGACCGGCGTGCTCCACCACCGTCACCATTTCGGCGTGCTCAAGGAGAAAATCAGCCCCTACGTTGTGCCGGGCGACCCGGCGAGCGGCGTCCTGCCGCGTGTGAGCGTGGAGCCGCCCGGAGACTACGGCGCCGGCGACCACCGCGTGCAGGCCTACTGTTTCCGGATGTGCCTCACCGACCACCCGGACAACCGCGTGCCCTTCGCGAAGCCGGAAGGCTACGATCCCCGGCAATACGAGTTGCTCCTGCGCGTCTTCCAGGCGGGCTGGCGTGAGACGTTCGATAAATTCGATCCCGTCCCCAACCGCAAGACCGACACCAACAACCACGGCCCGTTCAGCACCGATAACATCGGCGCCAATTACGACTATCCCGAGGCCACCTATGAACGCCGCCGTGCCATCATCAAGGAGCACGAAACCTACCAGCAAGGCTGGCTCTATTTCATCGCCA
>CAZQUC010000397.1:2433-4260 GCA_964596095.1 uncultured Enterobacteriaceae bacterium | reverse complement strand
CGCTGGTGGAATTCGGCATCGCGTTCGAGAAAAAAGTCGTGAGCGCGCACCGCACACCGGAGTTGCTCTACAACTACGCGCGCGCCGCCGAAGCGCGCGGGTTGAAATGCCTCATCGCCGGCGCGGGCGGCGCGGCGCATTTGCCGGGCATGGCGGCGGCCTTGACCGCGCTGCCGGTGCTGGGCGTGCCGGTGGAGTCGAAGGTGCTGCGCGGGGTGGATTCCTTGCTCAGCATCGTGCAAATGCCCGGCGGCGTGCCCGTGGCCACTTTCGCCATCGGCAAGGCCGGCGCCATCAATGCCGCGCTCTTCGCGGTGGCCCTGCTCGCTGTTTCCGATGACGCCCTGCGGGCCAAGCTCCACGCCTTCCGCGCCCGGCAAACCGAGGCCGTGCTGGCCTCGCAAACCGCGCTGGAAGGGTAGCCACGTTCCGCCGACGATCCGATCTCATGAGCACCGCCGAGGCTTCCGCCAAAACCCGCACCGTGTCCTGGTGGGCGGCCGCGGCCTTGGTGGCGGGCAACATGATCGGCACCGGCGTCTTCACGAGCCTGGGCTTTCAGGTCGCGGATGTGCCTTCGGGGTTCGCCATCGTGCTGCTGTGGGTGCTGGGCGGTGTGATCGCCTTCTGCGGCGCGCTGGCCTATGCCGAGCTGGGCGTGATGGCCCCGCGCTCGGGCGGCGAATATCATCTGTTGGGCCTGGCCTGGCCGCCGGTGGTCGGCTTTCTCGCCGGCTGGGTGTCGATGACGGTTGGCTTCGCCGCGCCGGTGGCGTTGGCCGCCTCCGCTTTCGGGACCTATCTGGCCAACGGCCTGTTCGGCGGCAGCGAAACCGCGAAGCTGCTCGGCGCGCTGGGCGTTCTCGTGCTGGTGACCGCGGCGCATCTGGCCTCGGTTCGCGTGTCCGGCCGCTTCCAGGTGGCGGCCACCAGTGTGAAGGCGGTGGTGCTGGTGGGCTTGATCCTGGCCGGCTGGCTGGCCCCGGCGGAGGGCACGCTCGGCTTTCTCCCGCGCGAGGGAGATTTCTCACTCCTCTGGCAAACTCCCTTCGTGACCGCGCTCTTTTTCGTCTGCTATGCCTACTCCGGATGGAACGCCGCGACGTATGTGGCGGGCGAGCTGGAACATCCCGCGCGGGATTTGCCGAAGGCGCTGCTGCTGGGCACGGGCGTGGTGATGATCGCTTACGTGCTCTTCAACACCGCTTTGCTGCATGCGGTGCCGGCGGAGCAACTCAGCGGCCGCATCGATGTCGCCCAAGCCGCCGCGCAGCACCTCTTCGGCGAAACCGGCGGCCGCGTATTGGGTGTGCTCATCGCGCTCGGCCTCGTGTCCTCCCTCAGTGCCATGACCTGGGCCGGCTCGCGCGTCACCGCGGTGATGGGACGCGACTGGCGGATTTTTTCGCCGCTGGCCCGCACCAGCGCGACCGGCGTGCCATGGGCGGCGCTCGTTTGGCAGGCGGTCATCGCGGCGGGCTTCATCGTCGCCGGCGGCTTCAAGGAAGTGCTGACGTATCTGGAATTCACCCTCTCCTTCTGCACCTTCGTCACCGTGCTCGGCCTGTTCCGGCTGCGCCGCCGCCAACCCGACGCTCTGCGCCCGTTCCGTGCCTGGGGGTATCCGGTCACGCCGCTGATCTTTCTGCTTGCCACCGGCTATGCGCTGGCGCGTTTCGCCACCAGCCCGGAGCAAGGCAAAGCCTCGCTCCTCGGCTTCGCCACCGTTGCCGGCGGCGCGTTGCTCTATGTCTGGGAGACCCGGCGCAAACCATGACGTGGCGCTTCACGGCACGGCCAGCCGGAAGAATGCGGCCGGGGCGGTGG
>CAZQUC010000397.1:0-2333 GCA_964596095.1 uncultured Enterobacteriaceae bacterium | reverse complement strand
CATGACGTGGCGCTTCACGGCACGGCCAGCCGGAAGAATGCGGCCGGGGCGGTGGCGGCGGGCAGCACAAGAGGGCCGCTCTCGGCCGGCCGGTTGCTCCACGCGGCCAGGTCCGGCGAGCGTTGCAGGACATGGCCGGGGGCGTGCCAGTAGAGATAACCGACTCCCGCGAAGACGAGCGCGCCGAAGCGGGTGTCCTCCGGCGCGGCGGGGAGGGCTTGCAGGCCGACGTCGAGCAGCAGGTCGCTGGAATCTTCGTCCTCCTGATGCACTTCGACGGCGAGGACGTTGCGGCCAGGGCGCAGGTGGGCGAGCGCGGCGGCGGGCAGCACGCGGCGGGTGACGAGGGATTCCTCGGCGCCGCTGATGCCGTCGGCGGCGAGCGTGGTGTAACCGACGACGCCTCCCGTGGTGGTGGTTTCGTCGATGTTATGCCGGAGGATTTCCTCGCCGTTGAGATAAAACACCGCGCCGTCGTCGAGCAAAAACTCCACGGCCAGGCCGGCGGCAGCGGCGAGGTCGTCCACGAGGAATTCCTTGCGGAAATACACGGCGAGCGTGCGGTCGCCGGAGGGGCCTTGTTCGGCGGAAGACAAAATCGTGCCGGGCACGACGGGCGGGGAGTCGCCCAGCGTGCCGCAGCCGATGGGCGCGGTCTTGCCGGGCTGCCAATCGGTGGCGGCGTAATCGGGATGGGTCCACGACCGGGCTTCGGCGTCGGCGGGTGGCTCGCGGCGTTGGGCGTGGTAGCTCCATCCGCCATCCGCGAGCGGGAAGAGCGCACGCGGCGCGGGCGGAGTCGGCACGTCGAAATAAAACACCGGCGGTCCGGTCACCGCGGCGTGGGTGGGAGGCCCCAAGCGGACGCCGACGAAGCCGAAGCGGGGTTCCGCCGGCAGGGGGGCGGTCCACGATTGGACGGTCTCGCCGGGCGCGAAGGTCAGCGTGCCCTCGGCGAGGAGATGATCGTCGGACGCTTCCGGCGTGAGCCGGCCGATCACTTGCCATGGCACGGTCACCGGTTGCGAAGAAAACGTGCTCAGCGCGGCCTGAAACACGCCGGGGTAATCCGCGAGCGCGGCCTGGCGGGAGGGCGCCAGCAGATCGACGCCGACTTCGGAGCCGGCCACGGGCATGAAGGGCGCGAGCCGGGCGGCCTCGGCGGCGGGATTCCACAAGGCGTTGCCGCTGTCTTCGGGGCCGTTTTGCGCGGCCAGATCGGCCGGCGACGTGAGGCGGCTGTCCGTCAGGACGAGCCGTTGGTTTTGCGGCTCCCAGGAGGTGAAATCCAGCGCCCAGGTGTCGTGGAAGTCATTGAAAAGGAAGAGGCTGTTGCGCACAGTCATCGTGCCGCCATAAGTCCAGGAGCCGCCGCCGTAGTTGTCGCCGTAGCGCGCGCCGACGGCATTGGCCACCAGCGCGCAGCCGTCGAGCAGGGAGAGCGGCCCTGCGCCGCCGCTGCCGTAGCCGCATTCCATGCCTTGGCCGGAATTGAAAAACACCGTGCCGCGCGCTTCGGGACGGCGGTTGGCGCCGGAGCAGGAGATGGCCTCGTGGGTGCAATTCTCGAACCAACTGTCCGTCACCAGCGTTTCGCCGGAACCGCTGGCGCCGGTGTCGATGCCATCGTCGCGGCACCAGCCGATGACTGTTTTGGTGAGGCGATAGGTCCGCCCCGAACCGGGCACGAGATAGATGCCGTCGTTATCCTCGTCGAAGAACGTGTCGGAATCGATGGCCGCGCCCGGTTCGGTCATTTCGAGCACGGCGGATTCGTGGATTTCCACCGTGCCGCCATTCTGCTGGCCGCCGGTGGTGGCGCGCTGCACGAGGGTGCGGGTGAGCGCCAGCGTGCCGTTGGTGCTGGCGAAACCGGTGCCGCGGAGTTCCTCCACCGCTACCGGCCCGACGAGCGCGCAATCGGTCAGTTCGCACACCGCGCCGGCGGCCACGGCGGCGAGCGGGCCTTCGTCGCGGTGGTGGGAGAAACTGCGCGATGGCTCGCCGGCGGGCAGCGCGGCCGCGAACCAATCGCGCGCCGCGCCCCAGCGGCAGAAGATCGTGCCCGTGGCGGTGAGGCGCGCGATTTTCCCATCTGCCTGCGGCTGAAGCCAGAAGCCGCCCCATGGCGTGTCGGTGCGCGGCGGCACGAAGACGATGGGCCGCTCCACCGTGCCGGCGCACTCCACGCGGCCGCCGGGGCGGACCCAGATTTCCACGCCCGGCGCGCAGCGCACCACCGTGCCGGGACCGATCCGCAGCGTGGCGCCGTCGGCGATGAGCAGCGTGGCCGTGAGGTCGATGCGGGCGTCGTCGCCCCAGTCTTCGGCCGC
>CAZQUC010000396.1:1872-4264 GCA_964596095.1 uncultured Enterobacteriaceae bacterium | reverse complement strand
AGCTTCGGCACCGTTTCACGGTCGAACCCGGTGAACGCGGGATCCACGAACGCCTCGGTCAGTTGCCGGGCGCGGTCGGCGCGGAAATTGAACCACAGCACGACATCGCCATCCTGCACGCGCTGCTCGTGGGCGTGGCTGAAAATGAGTGGCGGGAGGAATTCGTCGCCGCGCGGCTCGTGGGCATAGGCGGCCTGGATGGCGGCGGAGGGCGTTCCGACGGGAGTCGTGCCGCGGCCGAAAACGATGGCGTCCCACGCGAGCTTGTTGCGGTCCCAACGCTTGTCGCGGTCCATCGCGAAATAGCGGCCGATCACGGTCACGATCTGGACGCCCGTGCCGGCGAGGTCGTGCTCCAGCTTCGCCAGATACCCCGCTCCGCCGGTAGGCGAGGTGTCGCGGCCGTCGGTGATGGCGTGGAGGAAAATCTCCTCCACTCCCGCCGCGCGCGCGGCCTGGCTGATCGCCACCACATGATCCTGATGCGAATGCACGCCACCGTCGCTGATCAAGCCGAGCAGGTGCAGGCGGCGGCCTTTCGCCTGCGTGAAGGCTTCCTGGAGCACGGGATTCGCCGCCAGCGTGTCTTCACGGATGGCTTTGTTGATGCGTGTGAGGTCTTGGTAAACGATCCGCCCCGCGCCGAGATTCAGGTGCCCAACCTCGCTGTTGCCCATCTGGCCCGCCGGCAGACCGACATCCTCCCCGCTGCCGCTGATCTTCGCCCACGGATACGTGGCGTAGAGCTGATCGTGAAACGGCGTGCGCGCCAGCAGGGTGGCGTCGCCATTGCGCTCCGCGCCCTCGCGGCCATCGGGATTGATGCCCCAGCCGTCGCGGATGATGAGGACGATGGGTTTTTTGGCTGCGGGAGTGGTGGTGTCGGGTGATGGCATGGGTGATGGGATAGTAAGATAATGAGTGGAAGGCAGAGAGTCAGAGTTCGAGGAAGTTTTGGAGCAATTTCTTGCCTTCGTGGGTGAGGATGGATTCGGGGTGGAATTGCACGCCGTGGATGGGGAATTCCTTGTGGCGCAGGCCCATGATTTCGTCCTCGTCGGTGCGGGCGGTGATCTCCAGGCATTCCGGAAAGGTCTCGCGTTTGACGATCAGCGAATGGTAGCGGGTGGCCTCGAACGGCTCGGGCAGATCCTTGAAGACGCCGCGGCCGTCGTGGTGGATCAGCGACGTTTTGCCGTGCATGAGGCGCGGGGCGCGCACCACGTCGCCGCCGAAGACTTCGCCGATGGCTTGGTGGCCGAGGCAGACGCCGAGGGTGGGGAGTTTCGGCCCGAAGACGCGGATCGCCTCGCTGCTGATGCCAGCCTCTTTCGGCGTGCAGGGGCCGGGGGAAATGCACAGGCGTTCCGGCGCCAGTTTTTCGATCTCCTCCAGCGTGATCTGGTCGTTGCGCACCACACGGAGGTCCGCGCCCAGTTCTCCGAAATACTGGACGAGGTTGTAAGTGAATGAGTCGTAATTGTCGATGATCAGCAGCACGCCTCCGACTAAACGCGGATTGCGCCGTCCGCCAAGTGGAACGCTGCGGGGAACGAGGGAAACCGCCCGGCAACCTTGATGCCGCGTGCGCGCCCGCAAATTCCCGGATGACGTCGCGGTGGTTTCGCGGAAAATGAGCCATGTCTTGCACTCGTCGTCATTTTGTCCTGAATTGTGGCGCCCTCGCTCTGCCGATGGCGATGATGTCGTGGCTGCCTGATTTGAGCGCGGAGGAGGCGGAGCCAAAAGAAGACAAGGAGGCAACGGAATCGGCGGAATTGACGGAGGAGAAAAAATCCGCCCTTGAGGTCTGGCGCGGTTTGTGGGTGCAGGAAGACAGCGGCGGCGTGATGGATTTCCGCGCCGATGGCAAGATCATCGGCGTGCCGGTCAGCGGGTCGTTTTCCTTTTCCGAGCCGAAGTGGATCGAGATCAAGAGCGGGCCGGAGACGCTGCGCTGCCGGTGGAAAGCCAGGCCGGACGAGCCGGGCACGATCGAACTCGCGCGCTTTGAGGAGGGCAAGGCCGACATCATCCTCGTCAAACGCCTGCAGCCCGCGAAGCTGGATCTGAAAAAATGGAAAGGCCGCTGCGTGATCCGCCACATGGTGGCTTCGGGCAAAACGGCGACCAACCGCTCTGTGACCCTGGAGGAGACCGGGCACCTGCGCGCCGTGCAGGGCGGGTTTTATATGCGCCTCACCGAAGGCGCGAACGGCGGCGTGCTCGCCTACGCGTCGGGGGAGGAGGATGAAACCATCAACGTCCGGTTGCTCTCGGCCGGCCGCCATCTCGTCCTCTTCGACCGCCTGGAGAATCCCCGGCTCTTCGCGAGCTGCTTGTTCGTGGATGGCCCTGACGATCGCTACCGCTGAAGCTCAGGCCGGGCGGC
>CAZQUC010000396.1:0-1772 GCA_964596095.1 uncultured Enterobacteriaceae bacterium | reverse complement strand
GTTGGCACACTGGTGCCGATCGTGCTGCCGGAATAGAAGGAGCCGAACCCGAGGGGTCCGCCAATCACAAGCGTTTGGTCCACAGCGTCTCCGGCCAGGATCGGGAACCAAGCGAAGCCATCGGCGATCGTGTGGGTGAGATGGATGAGTTGCCCCTCTTCGGTCAGCCCGAGATAAAGCTGGTCTCCAAAAGAGAGCGCATAAACGCTGGCGATGCCGGCGTCATCCGGCACACTGATGCCGGCCAGGAAGGGATCGACCACTTGCAGGGAAATCCCCGAATACACGGCGCCGGGGAGCGCGGGCGCCGTGACGAATGCCAGACCGGCCAGCAGGCCCCACCGCAGGGAAAGTATCGCAGACGACATGCCTGCCATTTTACGGCAGCCCCCTCTTCTCCGCAAGAGGCCTCTCTCACGCTGGGGGGCGTCGCCGGGCGCCCCTCCGGTCCGGCGATAACTTTTGACAGAAGAAGGCACGGCCTTACCTTTAAGGCCCATGAAGGTCCGACTCTCCAAACTTACCGGTCTCGTCCTGGCGCTGGTGGCGCTGGGAGCGAGTCCGCATGCCGACGCCTTGCCGAAACTCTTCGGCTTCGGCAAAAAAGACCGCGACACGCCGCCAGCCGCCGCCCAACTCGCGGACCAGGAGGCGAAGGCCATGGCGCGGTTGACCGAGGCGGCGCGGCTGGAGAACGACGGCAAAACCGGCGCCGCCACCAAAGCCTACAACAAGCTCGCGCAGGAATATCCCTACACCAAGACGGCCGCCACCGCCCTTTTCCGCGCCGCGCAGTTGCTCGATCAGGAGGGCAAGAAAAGCCGCGCCTTCGACGCCTACCAGGCCTTGATCGAAAAACATCCGCAAAGCGCCGAATACGCCACCGCGCTGGAGCGCCAGTTCGCCCTCGCCAGCGACCTGAGTTCGAATCGGGGCGGCTTCCTCGGCTTCGGCAAGCACACCACCGACGACCTCGTCGCCAAATACGAAAAGGTCATCGCCAACGGCACGCGCAGCGCCCATGCCCCCAAGGCCTATTTCGCCATCGCGGAACTCTATGAGCAGCGCAAGGACATCGGCGATCATGACAAGGCCATCGCCACCTTCCAGAAAATCGTCGATACCTACCCCGAGAGCGAAGAGGCCAAAGACGCCGCCCTGCGCATCGGCCGCGGCAATCTCAACGTCGCCGAAAACACCCGCGACGCCACCAACTTGGAAAAGGCCCGCGAGGGCTTCGAGCAGGCCGGCTACCTCTTCCCGGGGGAAACCGCGCTGGCTTCGGAGTCGCAGCAGGCGCTTCAGCAGATCGACGAGATGGACGCGGACAAGTCCTTCAAAACCGGGCAATTTTACGAGAAAAAGGGCCAGCTCCGGGCGGCAGTCATTTATTACAACGAAACGATCCGCATCGGCAGCTCGACCCACAGCGTGGAAGCCCGCGAGCGGCTCAACGACCTGACCTCGCGCGAGCCCAAGCTGCTCGACGCGTTGCCCGGCGGCAAGATCGCCACGTCCCGTAGCGCCACCGTGGCCGCGGCCACCGATATCAAGAACCGCCCGGATTATTTCGGCCCGCCCCCGCCTCCCGGCGCCGTGCCGCAACCGCAGATGCGGGTGGAGGACGCCATTCCTTTCATCCCGATCGAGGAACCCGAGCTGCCCATCACCGATCTGCCCATGCCGACCAGCGAGGATTTGATCCTTCCTCCGCCGGAAGCGCCGGCGCCGCCCCCGGCTCCGGAAACACCCGAGGCTCCAGAAGCGCCTCC
>CAZQUC010000395.1:1206-4281 GCA_964596095.1 uncultured Enterobacteriaceae bacterium | reverse complement strand
CATGCCGCGGGACGCCAACGTCTGGCCGAAGCTTTCCAGGCCGGATGGATCGTGATCCAGCCCGTGCCGTTGAACGCGCCTCCACCGGTCCTTGGTCTCGATGCCGGAGAGCAGGCGGCCATCCAGCTTGCCCTCAGCCTTTCCTCCTCGCGGCTCCTGAGCGATGAAAGAGAAGGTGGCCAAGCGGCGAAACACGCCGGGCTGCGGGTGACAGGAGTGCTGGGCCTGTTGCTCGTGGCGAAACAACGAGGGCTGCTGCCTTCTGTATCCTCCGAAATACCACGTCTCCGTCACGAAGCCCGATTCTTTATCGACAAAGTCTTGGAACGAGAAACTCTTCCCCAAGCCGGGGAATAAAATACGATGCGGGCGTGGGAAAAGTGAGCCTAACGGGAGGGCGCCAGATCGGTGGCGGCGGGAGCTGCGGCCGCCAGGGCTTCGCCGACGGTTTCCGGCTCAAGGGCGGGGATCGCGCCGCCGCGGCCGACCAGCCGGTCGAAGATGGGTGAGGCCATCAGGGTGGTGACGACGGCCATGATGACGAGCGTGGCGAACAACCCCTCGGAGATGATGCCGCGTTGCAGGCCGATGTTGATGATGATGAGTTCCATCAGGCCGCGGGCGTTCATGAGCACGCCGATGCCGAGCGCCTCGCGCTGGCCGATGCCCGTGGCCCGCGCCGCCAGCCAGCAGGCCACCCCTTTGCCGAGCACGGCGGCCAGCAGCACCGCGCCGCACATCAGCCAGAGAAAGCCCGTGTTGAGCAGCGTGATTTTCGTGTTGAGGCCCGAGTAGGTGAAAAAGAGCGGCAGCAGCAGCGCCACGGTCAGCGGCTGGATGCGGGCGATGAGGTCGCGCGCGATGACGCCGCGGGGCATGGCCGCGCCCATCACGAAGGCGCCGAACACCGCGTGCAGCCCCACCATGTCGGTGAACCACGCGCCCAGCGCCATCAAGGCCAGCGTCACCACCAGCCCGGCTTCGGTGAGCGCGCCGTTGTTCACGAACCAGCCGCGCGTCCGGTCCAGCAGCGGCTTCACCAGCAGCAGGGCGACGGCCACATAGGCCAGACCGCCTCCGATGTTGAGCCAGGCATGGCTCCAGTTTTGGTCGAAGCTCGCCAGCACCACCGCGAGCAGGCACCACGCCGTGGCATCGTCCATCGCGCCCGCGCCCAGCGCCACCGTGCCCATCGTCGTGCCGGCCAGTTTTTTGAAGTGGATGATGCGCGCCAGCATCGGAAAGGCCGTGATGCACATCGACGCGCCGAGGAAGAGCATCGCCTCGTGCAGCGCGGTCCGTTGAGGGAACAGCTCCGTGTGATGATACAGCAACCACGCCAGCCCCGCGCCCAGCACGAAGGGCGCGATCATGCCCGCGGCGGAGACCGCGATCGAGCTGCGCAGCCGCTTCCGCACGATGTCCACGCGGAATTCCATCCCCACCACGAACATATAAAGCGCCAAGCCCAATTGCGAGGCGGGGAAGAGATAACTCTGGGTGTCGCGGCTCGCTTGCGTCTTGTCCCACGGAAAAAGCCAGGCCTGCGCCTCCGGCCAGAGCAGGCCGAAGAGCGACGGCCCCAGCATCACCCCCGCGATCATTTCCGCCACCACCTGCGGCTGCCCGAACCGGCGCGCCACCGCCCCCACCAGCCGGCAAAACAGCAGGATGACCGCAAGTTGCAGGAAAAATTGGACGGCGAGGTGCAGGTTGCTCATGACTCGATGCGTGCCGCTGATGTCAGAGCAACATCGCCCCAGCCGCAAGGCGAAATGTGGCGGCGTTCTCGGAAGACGAACCTGTCTGGTCGCGAATGTCTTCGCAAGGGTCGTCAGCGGAGAACGGGATGGCGGACAACTTTAGTCGTGAGGTGCGACCCGTTTGACAATCTCAAGTCATCCGGTATTACTGCGGTATGAACTCCGCCAAGATTGCCATTTCCATTGAGCCATCTCTGCTGAAGCGAGTTGATGCCTTGGTGACGCGAAAGTTGTTTCGGAGCCGCAGCGAAATTTTTCAGATCGCCGTGGCGGAGCAGATTGAGCGACTCGATGAGGACGCCCTGCTTCGCGAGTGCGCCAAGCTTGATCCGGCTGAGGAGCAAGCCTTTGCTGACATCGGACTCTCCACCGACCTTTCCGAATGGCCCGCCTATTGAGAGGAGACATCTATTGGGCCGACCTCGATCCGACTGTCGGTCACGAACAGGCGGGAAGGAGACCCGTTCTCGTCCTCAGCCATCCGGCGTTCAACGACCGATCCGGCACCGTGATCGCGGTGGCCTTGACCAGTGCCGAACCGCGAGCCGGCTTTCCCCTCACGTTGGAGCTGAAGAAGACGTCATTACCCAAGCGCACTTGGGTGAAGATTTCCCAGATCAGGACCATCTCCACCCAGCGGCTGGCCGGGCGGCTCGCTTCCTGTCATCCTTCCGAGTTGCAGCAAGTGATTCGTGGACTGAACGATCTCATTGGGAAGCCATGATCCGCCACCACCAACCGCCAAGGTCACCCTTGGCGGGGGAATGACCGGCGCTCATTGTTTCATGGAGGGCGCGGTGCCGTCTTGTCCCAAGGGAGGATGTGTGGGTCGGAGTCCCCAGAGCACGAGGTAAAGCATCAATGCCGGAGCGAACTGCCAATACGGGATGAAGAGGAGGGCCAGGGCGCTGGTGGAGCTGATGTGGAAGATCAGGGAGGAGGCCAGGGCCGCCGCGGCGAAGAGGGAGAGCAGCAGGGACACTACCAACACGGCCACTTGTTTGCCGAAGGTCTCCGCGTGAGCTTGGGCTTTCCAAACCAAGGCGTAGGGAAGGGAGGTCCAAGCAGCCAGCAGTAGCGTGAGGAGACCGAGGTCAATCGCGGTCGCCAATAGCGCTGCCAGCGACACGGTCGCGCCGAGGAGCGCCACCGCACGGGCGAGAGGAATGGTGCGTTCGGTCGTGGAAAACATGATCGTGGGAGGAACGGCCGGCCTGCGCTCATTGTTTCATGAAGGCGGCGATGTCAGCGGCGTCCTGGGCGGTGAGGCCGAGCTGGGTGGCGCTGAGCATGAGGGAGCGGCCGAGCGCCC
>CAZQUC010000395.1:0-1106 GCA_964596095.1 uncultured Enterobacteriaceae bacterium | reverse complement strand
TGGGCGGTGAGGCCGAGCTGGGTGGCGCTGAGCATGAGGGAGCGGCCGAGCGCCCCATGACGCTTGATCTTGGCGGCGGGAATGGTCTGCGTGAGTCCTCCCTGGCTGCGGAGGATGAGTGGGTCGCCTTCGATGAGCGGGATCCCGTGGATGACGAGGCCGTCCTTGGTTTCGACTTCGATCCCCTCGAAGCCATGCGCGATGTCCGCGCTGGGCGTGATGAGCGAGCGCAGGATGACTTCGGTCGGCTGGGTGCGGCCCCAGTTGGTGAGTTCGGGGCCGAATTCCATGCCCTGGCCGCCAAGCTGATGGCACATCAGGCACTGCTGGATGGTCTGCGCGCCACGCGTGGCGTCGCCGGTCAACGCGAGCGCCTCCGCGACGGTGAAGGTCGGCGCGGGCGGCTCCGGGGTCTGGATGGCGGTGAGTTCCACGGCGTCGGGATCGTAGAGGCCCTTTTCCTTCAACGCCGCGGCGAGGCCGTGCTCTTTCCAGACATCGTCCTTGCGGTTGAGCAACCACCACAACGCGTCCTGCCGCACCGCGCCCTGAGTCTTTTCCGCCACTTCCAGCATGGCCAGCGCCGCTTCTTGGTTGGTATTGAAACCGATGGCGGTCAAGGCATCGCGGCGCGCTTTTTCCGGCAGGTCGGCGGAAAGGGCGCGGGTTTTGAAGGCGGGGATGCTTTGCGGGGGGTGCAGGCGCCAGGCGAGGGTGGCGAATTTGTCTGACCATTGGAGAGGGGCGGGGTCGCCGAGTTTGGCCAGCGTTTCATCGTAGCGTTGGGGTTCGTGGCCTGTTTGCCGAAGTGCCCAGCGCTCTAAAGCCGCCCGATCTATTGGATCAATTTCATCGGCGTTGGGTTCCCGGAACAGCCGGGAAAATGACTGGGCGTGTGGAACAAGACGGTTGGTTTTCGCTGCTTGCAATCGAGCGGCTTGGAAAGTTTTTGGCTGCGGCTCAAACTCGATGACTGCTCCGGAATCCTTTTGTTTTCGGAGCGCTGCCGCCCCTAACGCCCGCACATGCACCGCCGGGCTTTTCAACGCTTCGACCGCGCCTTCCACGGTCGTCAGATCAACCTTCGGCACCACGCTTTTGAAGCC
>CAZQUC010000394.1:0-4298 GCA_964596095.1 uncultured Enterobacteriaceae bacterium | reverse complement strand
GGGTGGGCCTCCGGCCCGCCTCGTCCGGCGTCCCGCCGGAGGGTTCGCCGGGGTGAGGGCCGTTTTGTTTCATCGACCTGATTAAGAAACACCGACGAGACGCTCGGTGTGGAAGGCGAGACGCCTTCCACGGCGGCCAGGATGGCCACCCTACCCATCCACCCCTTTAGGGCTAACCACATACACGGGGTTTCGGCCTCTTCGGCTTCGGCGCTTGCGTCAGAGAGAGGGAAATCCACCCCTCGACGGAGCCACAACCGCGTTGCGGTTGCCTCGACGCAGGGTAGGCGCTCCTCCCGTCGCGCCAACCCTGGGCTGGAGGGCGAGGCCCCGTTGGGGCCGTATGTGTTTAGCCCCAAAGGGGCGGGATAGTATAGCCCAGGGCAAGCGAGGCGTGGCCGAGCGCCGCCCTGGGTTCCCGTTCCGCCAACGGGCCAAGCCCTGAAGGGGCGAGACAAGGCACGACGAGGCCGAAACCATGTCCCGCCCCTTCAGGGCTGCACGCTGTTGGTGTGTCAACCCAGGGCGGCGCTCGGCACAGCCTCGCTTGCCCTGGGCTGCGATGTGACGCCCCTTTGGGGCTAAACAGATACTTGGGGCCTTCACCGCACGGAGTCCCTTTCCAAAGCCACACATTGTCAACGAGAAAGCCCATAGAGATGATTCGCTAACCTGACGCCGATGGGCGGGACGCCTCCGCCACGTCATCGACCGGCTTCCGGCGAAGAGCCCGCCATTCCGCCGGTGGTGGAGGCGGCTTGTATCGAAAGCCGGCGCTTTTTTCGCGTCCGCTCGTTCCATCGGTTGGCGATCGCAGAGGTTTTGATAGTGATACCGCTACCGATCACCAAAAGGAGCAGGATCGCTCCAAATCTCCACCAATGCGCCGCTGTGAGTTCCAAGCCCGGCTCTCCCATCCAATGCCGCAGGATGAGCTGCAAATCGGGCGCCATTAGTCCTGCACCGCAGCAAACAATGCCGAACCCGGAGAGCGCGATCCACCCAGTCCGGTTGGATTCCCTTTGAAAGTCGGCCCAAGCGGAGTCGGGAGCCAACGGATAGCCGATCACCAGATGATGTCCGCAGCGGCAGCGATGGGCCTTGAGCACAAACCAGATCAAGTAGTTATCAAGCTGTTTCCCGCACCCGGGGCAGAGCAGGCCGCACACCCGGTGCTGATTTTTCAGCGAACGATGGATGAAGTGGAGATACCCGCCAAACCACACGGCGAACCAACCCAGCGACAGCCACACCGCCCACAGAGGGGGAGATCGGTGTTGACTCAGGAAAGGCATCGGGGCCAACAGCAGCAGCATCCAGAGAACGAAGAAGGCAATGAACTTCCACGGCCACTCACGACAAAAAACAATTCCCGCCGACGCCGCAACTCGGCGGCCTCAATGGGCCAGGCGTCATCCACGCCGGGCAAGTCATCAGGCTCGGGCGGGAGCGGGTCGTGCTTAGTCATTCGCCTTCCCGTCGGCTGACAAGTCCTTGATCCGCGCGTGGCGGATCAGGACGTGGCCGTGGTCGCGGCTCAATTCCTGAAAGCCGAGGCGGCCACGGCGCGGACGTTCCTTGAGCGGCGGGGCGTCCTCGCCGTTGTGGCGCTTCACCGGCTCGGTGAAGGTGTCGAAATCGATGTCCTGCACCAGTTTGCCATTGAGCGTCACCTTCGCTTTCGAGCCGCGCAGTTCGATGCGCGCGGTGTTCCATTCCTCCGGCCGGTAAACCTGCTCGGTGGGCGCGGCCGCGCGGTAAAAGCCGCCGGTCAGTTCGCTGGGCTTGGCTTCGGGATTGTAACGCAGGTCGGCCATCTGGAGTTCCAGTCCGTCGAAGGCCGGGTCGCCTTGGGCGGGCGCGCGCAGCGCGCAGCCGCTGTTGCCACGCGGGCCGAGCTTGAATTCGTATTCCAGGATGAAATCGCCGTATTCCTTTTCGCTCAAAAGCCAGCAACCGCGGCTCCCGGTGCTGTGCAAGACGCCGTCCTTCACCTCCCACGCCGCGCCCTCGGGAGCGGGCTTCGACACGTCCGCCCAATCCCGCACCACGAACCCCGCCGGCGCGCCGTCCTTGGCGAAAAGCGGGGTGAAGCCGGATTCTTCAAGCGCGTCTTGCCCGAGGCCGGGAACCAGCAGGCATAGCATGATCGCCATCAGGCGATGCCAAGGGTGGAGCAATTTGTGGGTCATAACAGGAATGAATGGAATATTGTCTAAAACTGTGCAGGCCGTCACACACGGCCTTCTGGTTCACTCGGCATCCAGTCTCTTGAGGATTCTCTTCGCCAGCGGTTTCTTGATCTCATTGTGTCGTGGCACCGCTTCGGTAACGCCGTTCTTGGGGTTCACCTAGATGGCATGGCTGCCACCTTCTCTTTTCAAGAAACAACCAGCCATGCGAAGCCGGCGTTCCAAGTCTCGACGCTTCATCCCACAAGGATTTTTTCTTGAATGGCATCATCGGAAAGTCCGCGCAAGACATCCAAACGACGATCTTCGAGGATCAGCGAGATGGCTTCGGCGAGATTCTGCTTGGTCTCCTCGATGGTTTCTCCCTGTCCATTGGCTCCCGGAACCTCCGGACAGATGGCCCAGTAACCGCCCTCCGGGGCCGGTTCGAGGATCGCTGTGAATTCTGCTTTCATAAAAATATCATACCCTCCGGTGGCTGTAGTGGCGAGAGTGATTTTGCTGAATGGATGGTTGTCTGTCCGGGATGAGAGCGCGGCGTGGGAATCGGGGGAAACGTGGCATCGTGAGGCAAACTCCCCGCCTCACTCCGCCGTGAATTCCCCCAGCCACACTTTGGCGCTGCGCTGGCCGGGGCTGGATTCGCCGCCGGCGAGGACGACGGCGCCATCCCAGAGGAAGGCGGGGGTGACGGCGGGGGTGCCGGTGGGGAAGCGGCCCGCGGATTGCCAGGTGGCGTCGCGGGCGTCGTAGAGCAAGGCCTCGCGGCGATAGCCGGGATGCGCGGCGAGGAGCGCGGTGTTGAATTTCGCGTAGGCGGCCCGTTCTTCCTCCGAGCCGGTATGGCCGGCGTTGGCTTCGAGCAGCCGGGCGATCTCGCCATCGTCGCCGCCCAGCACGAGCAGGCGGTTGGGCTCCAGCGCCACCGCCGCGCCGCCGAGCACGGCGACCGCGCTTTCGGCCCCGGCGGGCTTGATCTCCCCGCAGGGCGACCACGAGCGGGTCACGAGATTGAATTTGATGCCGTCCGCGAAGGGCGCGGCATCGGGCGTGTTGAGATCGCGGCCGCTCAGCACGTAAAAGACCTCGTTGCGGCCATCGTGATGACCGGCACACACCGGGAAGAGCACGGGCCGCGACATGGCGGGAAAGGTCTGCCATTGGAAGGTGGTGGGGTTGTTCCGCTGCGAGAGATCCAACCCATAGACCTCCGCGCCGCCCGGTTCGCCGGGACGCTGGCTGCCGCCCGCGACCACGATCCACGACCCCGCGCGCGCGCCGCCGGCAAAGGCGAGCGGCTTGGGCAGCTCGGGCCACACGATGCGCGTCACCTCCCGCGCCTCGGCGTCCCAGCTTAGCAAAAAGCACTCCGGGAAACAATGCTGCCCGTCGGTCCCGCCGATGCAGAGCACGCCGTCCTCGATCGGCACGGAGACCCCGTGCGCCAACGGCCGCGGCAGCTTGGCCGTGACCGGCGTCCACGCGTAATGCGGCGGCTCGGTGGCCGCCGCGGGTTTTTGCTCGAGCACGAAGAGGCTGTCGGTGAACTGCTTGACGCCGCCTTCGAGCGGCCCCTTTTCGCCGTAAAACGTCCCGCCCGCCACCAGCGCGCGATTGGTGTCGAGCGGCCCGGCGAAGACCCCGGACAGGCCGGGCTGCGTCTGCCCCGGCGCGATCGGCAAGTCGGCGATCGGCTTCCAGGCGATCAGCGACGTGAAGGAAGACGTCGGCGCCGGCGCCGCGGCCGGGTCTTTTTTGGCGACCGGAGCGGCTTTGGGTGCCGGCTGCGCGCGCGGAGCCGGCGCGGGCTTCGGCGGCGTGGGTGCGGACGGCCGCGGCCTCAGGGACTCCACCACCTGCGCGCGGACCGGAGACACGGCTCCACAGGCCAACAGGGTCAGGGAGAAAAGAAACAATCGCGGATGTGGCGGCGGGAACATCATGAGACGCCGAGTTTTCCGCAACTCGCGGCGCGAATCAAGCGGCGAAGCGGCGGGGATCCGCCGATACCATCACTCGCGCATGAGGTTGGGGATGTTGCTGGCGGTGTGCAGCACGCGCAGGATTTGCAGAGGGTTTCCCGACGGGAAAATCAGCTTTGGCGGA
>CAZQUC010000393.1:0-4301 GCA_964596095.1 uncultured Enterobacteriaceae bacterium | reverse complement strand
ACCGTGGAGGGGTGGGCCATGGAGAAATGCGGTGTCATGATCGTGGGTTGGAGTTGGTGGTTTTGGGAGTGGCGGGCGCACGCCACCAGCAAGGCGGCGTAGGAAGAAGGTTCCGCGCCGGCCAGCGCGGCATCGTCGGCGGCCTGCTCTTCGGCGAGCCGCCAGCGACGCACCGCCAGCCAGGCGAGCGGGTTGGCCCAGTGCAGGGCCAACATCAGGACGGAAAGGGTTTGCCAGAAGGGATCGCCGCGTCGCAGATGCGCGAACTCATGCGCCAGCGCCAGCCGCTTATGCGCGCGCGGCCAGGCCGCGGCGGAAGCCGGCACCAGGATGGTGGGCCGGCGGAGGCCCCACGCGCACGGGATGGCCGCCGTCGGATGACAAAGCAACCGCGGGACCCGAGCGCCGACCGCCACTTCGCGCAACAGGACCGACCATTCATCATCCGGCCCCACCAGCGAGGCCCCGTGAACCCAGCGCCGACGCCGCCACAGCGCGATCGCCCAACGAGCCCCCACCCAGCCGGCGCCCAAGCCCCATCCGCTCCAGATCGCGATCCGCCAAGGAAAGGGATCGGATGATGACGCGGTGCCGGCGCCGACCATCCCTTCCGGTTCGATCTCCCATACGATCGCCGCCAGTTCGAGCTCCTCCGGCTCGAAGGTCGCGGCTTCCAAGGAAAGGTCGGCCAACGTCGCGCGCGGCTCGCCGACCGGCTCGGACCAGAATGCCGGAAATTTCCATCCACTCACCGTCACCGGCACGAGCAGCAGCAGCGCCAGCATCGCGCCGCGCCAATAGAAGGCGAGCCACGCCGCCGCGCGCCGCCGGAAAACCACCCCGGCCACATGCAGCCCCACCAGCAACAACGCGCCGCGCGCCAGCCACGCCAAAGGTTCGAGAGTGAGAAGATCGGGCATCATGGACGGAAGTGGTGGTGGTTTTTGAGGTGGCAAATCAGGAGGGCACGCGGCAGGAGATCGGCTTTTGAGGCGGGAGTGCGTGTAAGAATACACGCGGGCGAGCGGTTGTCGAGATTTTTTCCGTGTAATTTTACACGGAAAATCAAAAAACGCGTTTTCTCCGCAAAGCGGCAGTGCTCTCGTCCGGGGCGAGCGAGCCGCGGGCCTACCGCCGGTGGACGGCGTGGGGAGAGGATCAGGCGGGATCACTCCCGCGCCGTCAGCGCCAGCCGGAAGAAGGCCCGAGCGGGAGCGGGAACTCCCTCGGCGGGCAGCGAGAGGGTAAAGGTGGCTTGTTCGAGCATGGCATTTCCTGGCACGGGCGCGGCCGTCAGGGCGGCGGTTCCCGGCCATGGCTGCCACGGGCCTCCCAGGGTGGAGGAATATTCCAGATGGAAGTCCACCAAGGCGGCGCTGCCGGTGGTCCGGAGAAACGATATCTCCAGCGGAAACACGGTCGCGGGGGAGGTGGTGGGAACGCCGATCCGCAGCGGCGTGGCCGTGGTGTCAGCATGCAAGGGGTCCAGCGCGAGCGCCATTTCGAAAAGATTGATCCGGCCATCACCGTCCGCATCCGCGAACGGCGGCACATCGTCGAGCGAGGCCGCGCCGGTCAGGGCGGTGGCGGCCCAGCGCCAGTAAGGCGTGTCTTCGACGATCCGCACGGTGATGGGTCGGCTCACTTGTTGCAGGCCCGAAGTGGCGTGCAGCACGAAACCATACGTGCCCGGCGGCACGGGAGTCGTGGACCAATTGAAGACGCCGGCGCCGCCGCCCAGCGTAGTGGAGAACGACGGCAGGCCCGGCAGACCGGTGAAGTCCACGCTGAGCGTGACCGGTTCGCCATCGGCATCGGTGGCGGAGAAGTCCCACCGCGCGGTCGTGCCTTTGACCGCCAACAGCGCGGGCACCGGCGCGATGACGGGCGGATGATCCAACCACAGCCCTTCGAGCACGGTGACGGGAAACGCCACCGTAGCCGAAGCCGGCGGCGTGCCGTTATCGGTCACAAGGACCGTGACGCCGTAAGCGTTCCCGGCCTCGGCGGCGCCGGGCGCCCATGTCAGGCGGCCGCTGACGGGATGCAGCACGAGGCCGGCGGGCGCGCCGGAGCCGAGGGTGTAGGTCAAGGTTTGCGCGGGCAGATCGGGATCGGTCGCGCGGATGTCGAGGGCGAGCGAGCCATTGGCGATGATGGTCTGCGGCGACACGGATTGAACGACCGGCGGGTGATTCACGTCGCGCACGGTCAGGGCGAAGGTCCGTTGCGCGACGGCGACGGGGAAGCCGTTGTCGGTCACCGTCACCGTCACGTTGATGACCTGTCCGCCATCGGCCGTGCCGGCGGTCCAGCGCAGCAGACCGGTGGCATCGATGGTGAAGCCGGCGCGACCCGCGGTCACCGCATACCCCAGCGCCTCGTCCGGACCGTCCGGATCGGTGGCCGCGACTTGATACGAAAACACGCCGCCTTCGTCGATGATTTGCGCGGGGATGGGCGCAATGTCCGGCGGGCTGTTGGCGAGGGTGACCTGGGTGGACGTGTCCGCGGCAACGGCTTGGTTTTCCACATTGCCGGCGCGGTCGGTGGCCCGGCTGTAAAAGGCATAGCTTTGGCCGAGGACGCCTTCGTAAATGGCCGAGGTGCGCGTGGTGGCCGTGAGCCATGGCTGCCACACGCCGCCATTGACCTGCACGAAGAGATCATACGTGGCGATGCCCTGATCGTCCGTGCCGCTCCAACGCACGGGGATGAGCGGACCGCTGTGCGCGGGCAACGTCACCACCTGGCTGAAGGGCGGCGTCACATCGGGCGCGGCGGCGGGCACGTAGGTCAGCGTGTAAGTGCCGGGGCTGTCGTGATCGGCGAGATGGAGGATGTTTTCATAAATCGGTTGTTGGCCGAGGCCGACGAAGGTGCGGTCGGTCGCCCACACGTTTTTATCCAATGGCAACTCGCGGCCATCGGACCTCACCGCGCTGACGAGCCGGAACGCGCCGTCGCCCGGATCGGGCACGCGCAGGTAAATCCAGCCGCCGCCCACACTCGCGGTGAGCGTGACGCTGAGGCTCGCCGGCGTGACCGGACCGGAGATAGTCGCGGTTTGATGGACGGTGACCGGCGCGATGGAGCCGTCGCTCAGATGCACGGTGTCGGGCAGATCGTCGATGTCGGGCACGTCATTGACCAGGAAATCCGGCAACCCGTCGGCGAGCGCTCCCTGCGCTTCGATGAGGTGGATCAACTCGTGGATCTCCACCTGTTTGAGCAGCGAAATCCGCTCGTCCCCCAAGCCATCGAGATGCTCGAAGGTGGCGCGGTAGTTGAGGAACAATCCTTGCAACGTCGAGGTCAGCCACCACGTGGCGACTTTGCGCTCGCCCGGTGCGAGCGTGCCGAACCCGGCCTGCAGCGACGGCGAGAGCGGCTGGCCCGCGACTTCCGTGCCGATGATCTGAAAGTCGATGAGCAGACCCTTTTCGTTATCGACGATCTCGGGCTGCGCGGAGGTGATGGAAAGATTCCGCGCCGCGCCCGCGCCGCGGTTTTCCACCAGCACGGCCAAGGCATACGGAATGGCGGGTTCGATGGGGTCGGTGTGCGGGTCGTCGCTGAAGACATCGCGCTGGTGGAAATACCTCAAGTAGAGCGCGGCGTCCGGCTTGACCGTGATCGCCACCGGCGTGACGGGAATGCTGAACAACACGCCGCCCTGGCGATAGTGAATCGTGCCGCCAATGGTGTAAGGCGTGTCCGTGAGCGGCGCGGCGGTGTCGCGCGGGATGAGCGTCCACTGCGCGGAGCCGGTGGCGTGCGGGCCGAGTTGCCCGGTGCCGTCGATGGCGGCGAGGCCGGTGAGTTGGGTGACGCGGATGTTGAAATAATCGGCCGCGTCCTGCCCCGCCGCGTCGCGGAGATCGAGATCGAAGCCCACCTCGGTCAAGGTCACGCCGGGTTGGTTGTTGGTGAGCTCCAGCGTGCCGCGGAAAGCGCTGCGGGTCATGACGAGGTCTTGGTCGATCTTCAGTTTGACCTGCGCGCAGACGCCGCCGCCACCGCGTTCCAGCCGCGCGCGCGTCTCGGTGAAGCGCCGCGCCAGTTCATCGCCGGGATCGAGATACCCCAGCGTCTGGCTTTCGTCGGCGGCCTGGATCACGGCGAAGGCGGCGAGTTGCAGCACGTCGCGGGGAATGAAATCGGTGCTTTCCCCGGCGGGCACGGCGTCGAGGGACGTGATGCCGCGCGCCGCGTAATCCTGCGTGCGGTTGAGCCGGTCGATGACGAGCCGGAGCGGCGCGAACTCCAGTCCCAACGACTGCGCCAGCGTTTGCAGTTGG
>CAZQUC010000392.1:0-4329 GCA_964596095.1 uncultured Enterobacteriaceae bacterium | reverse complement strand
GTCAGTGGACGATCCAGATTCCGGCGCCGGCGGCGGAACCGGCCGCGTTCTATCGCATCGTCGGCCGGGATAATTGAGGCGTCACCCGAGCAGAATCACCGACGCCATCGCGTGCTCGCGGGTGTGGGTGAGGCTGAGGCGCGTTTCCGTCACGCCGTGCTCGCGCGCGGTGGCGGCGGCCGCGCCGTGCAGGATGAGGAGCGGCTGGCCGGAGGGGGCGTTGATGACTTCGATGTCCACGAAGGCCATCGCTTCGCCGATGCCGGTGCCGAAGGCTTTGGCCGTGGCCTCCTTGGCGGCGAACCGCGCGGCCAGCCGCTCGACGCGTCCGGCGCAGGTCGCCAGCTCCGCTTCGGTGAAGACGCGCCGCAGAAACCGTTCGCCGTGTTTCCCGATGAGCGCGGTCAGCCGCGGGATTTCCACGAGGTCGATGCCGTGTCCGCGCACGTTCATGGGCGTCAGAGGAGGGGATAGCGGTCCATGAGCGTCCGCATTTCCGCCACGGCTTGGCGCAGGCCGACGAAGAGCGCGTGGCTTACCAAGTGGTGGCCGATGTTCAGCTCGGCCAGATGCGGCACGGCGAAAAGCTCCGGTAGGTTGGCGGTGGTGAGACCGTGCCCGGCATTGACCTGCACGCCGCCCGCGAAGGCTTGCGCGGCGCCACGGACGAGCTGCGCCGTTTCCGCCGCGCGGGCGTCGCCGGTGGCGTTGGCGAAGGCGCCGGTGTGCAGCTCCACCATGTCCGCGCCGAGGCGGATGGCGGCGTCGATTTGCGCCGGCTCGGGGTCGATGAAAAGGCTGACGTGGATGCCCGCCGCGTGGCACGCTTCCACCGTTTCGCGCACGGCGGCTTCTTGTCCCGCCACGTCCAATCCGCCTTCGGTGGTGACCTCCCGGCGATGCTCTGGCACGAGGCACACCGAGTGCGGCTTGATCCGCAGGGCGATGTCGAGGATTTCCGGAGTGAGGCCCATTTCGAAATTCAGCCGCGTAGTCAAGGCCGCGCGCACCGCGTCCACATCCGCGTCCTGGATATGTCGCCGGTCCTGGCGCAAATGAATCGTGATCTGGTCCGCGCCGCCTGCTTCGGCCTCGCGGACGGCCGCCGCCAGATCGGGTTCGACGGAGGGCAGGTGCGACAGCTCCCGGTAACGGGCCTGTCGGAGGGTGGCGACATGATCGATGTTGACGCCGAGTTCGAGTTTTTTCATGGAGTGGGTGAACGGGGGAGCCTCACGGCTCCGCGCGATTTCTTCATCGGGGCGGGGCAAAGAGCAAGCGAAACCCGGCCCCGCCTTCGCCTTTTCCGATCCTTTCCAGGGTGGTGCGGCATCGGCGTTCGTGACGTTTTTTTCACCAGCCGAGGTGCTGATTCTCGATTTTTCGCTGATTCTCGAAATTGAGATAAAAACCAATTGCAATGCCATATTAAATGGGGTATTTATCATCAACTTCTCGAAGTCCGGGTGTTTTTTCACGGTAATTTTTTCAATATGGATGAGTTTTCGCTGCTCGACAATCACGGGACCGACGCGGGCGGGCGACGGGGGCCGGGGCGTCCTCAGAACGCCGTGCGGACCGAGCAGATCACCTTGTCCTTGCCGCCCCAGCAGCGGGACTTGCTCGAAAGCCTGACGTTGACCGGTTACTTCGGCCGCAATCTCGTGGAAACCGCCACCATGCTGCTGTGGGAGGCGATCCAAAAAAGCGCCTACGAGCGGGTGGAAAAGTCCCGCGCGCTCCAGCGCGAAATGGAGGCCCTGCGAGCCGAGCGGGACAAGCGGAAATTGAAGAAGATCGCCGCCGTGCTCGACGAGCCGTGAGCTGTTGCCGCGCCACCGCTTACCATTGTCATCACCTTTTCTCTGTCCGTCTCATCCAACCTGCTTCGCCACTTTCTGTCATGTCCGATCCTTCTGATGCCACGTTGCTGCGTTTGATTCACCACATCATGGAGCACAACCCCTCGTTCGCCCGGCTCCTGTGCCACCGCGGCCTGGCCACGCTGCCCCCGCAGGAACGAGCCGCATGGGAAAGCCGGCTCCGGCCTTTCCTGGATGAGGGGGAGGACCGGCGGCGGGCGGGGTGATGACGTCACGCCTGCGACCGTTGGAGAATCGACTCACGAACGAGGCGGAGGGCGTCGGTTCCTGGAATCCCTCGAACGGCTCTGGATTCAAGTTCATCGGCGCGGCGTGCGCGACATGGCGGGATTCTATCGTCGAACTGGCAGGTGGGCAAGTGTCACACGGGGGGCCGATTGCTCGCGGAAACACAGGTCACCGCGCGCTCAATCGCGGCGCACCACGAAGAGCAAGCGGCCCGCGCGCCATTTGGGGCCGGCGATGACCAAAGGTTTGTCGCGGGTGAGCACGGTGTTGGATTTCACCAGTTCGCGGTCTTTGCGGAGATCAACGGGCTCTTTCTGCCAGAGGATCCAATACAGGGACAGGCCGCCGTCGCCGACGATGCCGGTATTCTCGATCTGGAGGGGAAATTGAAGGCTGGGGCGCAACCAGATGCTGTAGCTGGATTTGAGTTCCTGCGTATCTTTGCCGATGAGCACGTAGTGCGCGGCGGGCGCGGCTTTTTTCAGTGCGGCCTGGTAGCGTTCGGTGTCGTTGCCCGGATCGGCGATTTTCTTCACGGGCATGCCTTCGCCTTCGTCCGTCGCGTAAAAAAGCAGCGCGGTGAGTTGGGAGGATTTTTGCCCGCGGGGAGTGGTCTCCGCTTCCGCGGCGGGTGGCTCCACGGGCGGGTCCGGCTCTTGGGCGCGGACGGCCAGACCGAGCATGACCGCGATCAGCGCGGCGGCCGCAGCCGTCGCGCGTCGCGTCGCGGAATGGAAACGTCCTCTCATCGGTTCAACGGGCCAGGCTGGCGACCAGCGCCTCTTCTTCGGTGGGGTCGAGACCGACGATGAGCCGGTCGTCGGGATAATTTTCCAGTCCGGTCACGTCGATGATAACGGCCTGGACGTCGCGGGAGTCGATGGCGGTGGCGACGGCATTCGGCTCGGGCGAGAAGACGCTGACGACGCGGGTGCCCTTGGGCGCGGCGGTCGCACCGGGACCGAGCGCCACCATGAGGAGGACGGCGGCGGAGGCGGCGGCGAGGCCACTGAACCACGGGCTGCGCAGCCAGTCGAACCAGCGCGCGCCGGCGGCGGCTCTGGACGGGCGGGCGGCGCCGTCGGTTTCCTCGCGCAGTTTCTTCATCACCTGCGAGTGGAAAAAGTCCGGGTAGGGCGGCTCGACGTCCAGCGGGGCGTGGCGGCGCAAGAGTGCGCCCAGTGCGTCGGCGGACGCTTTTTCGCGCTGCCACGCGCCGGCATCGGCGTCACCGGGTGGAGGCGCGCCCGGTTGGCCATCGAGCCAGCGGGTGAGGCGTTCTTCCTCGGGAGTGAGAGGTTGGTCTTTCATGATGTGTGCAGAGCTAGGTTTTTGGAAACGGCGGAGAAAAAGGGTGAGGGAGACGAGAGAGCGTGACCTGAGAAAGGTGTCGCAAGTCTGACGGCATCATGGCGATTTTTCTTCATTGGGGGCTTAAAAAATTTCCGCACCGCGGCCTCAGTGCCAATCCGAGGACTGATACACATCGGAGAGCAGGGCCTGGAGTTTCTTGCGGGCGTAGAAGAGCCGCGACATGACGGTCCCGAGCGTGCAGCCGGCGATCTCGGCGATCTCCTCGTAGCTGCGGCCTTCCACCTCGCGCAGCAGGATGACCGCGCGGTGTTCGGGCGATAATTCAGCGAGCGCGTCCTGGAGGCGGGCGCCGAGTTCGTGGTGCGAGAGCCGCTCGTCGGGGCGCGTGGATTGGCCGGGCGCGGTGGTGGCGCCGGCGGCGACGGATTTCTCCAGCGTGTCGTCGAACTCGACCGTGCCCTGCACCTTGCGGGCCCGCAGCCAGTCGAGCGCGACATTGTGGGAGATGCGGTAGAGCCAGGTGAAAAACGAGGACTGGCCCTCGAATTTCGGCAGCGCCTTCCACGCCTTCACGAAGGCATCCTGCGCCAGATCCCAGGCGTCGGATTCGTTGCGCACCATTTGGTAGATGATCCCATAGACCCGCCCGCGGTAACGGGTCACCAGCACATCGAACGCCGCCAACTCGCCGCGCCGGCCGCGCTCGACGAGTTCGGTGTCCGGTGGCTCATCGGCGGCCGTGTCTTCCCGGCGCGATGGGGATGGGGATGATGGCACGAGGGGATTTATTCACGCCCCGGGCGTTTGTCATGCGGGGAGTGCGGGGAAAAATTGTTTGGAGTGCGGAGGCTTGCCTCCGCTTTTCTCCTCACCGGCTTGCCGGTGAGGAGGACGGGGAGAGCGC
>CAZQUC010000391.1:0-4336 GCA_964596095.1 uncultured Enterobacteriaceae bacterium | reverse complement strand
GGCACGGCCGACCTCCCGGAGCCGGACTACGTGCATGACATCATGCCGGTCGTTTCCAAGCTCGGCTGCAACCAAGGCACCTGCCACGGCGCGAAGGAAGGCAAGAATGGGTTCCAGCTTTCGCTGCGCGGTTACGATCCGGTCTTCGACATCCGTGCCTTGACCGACGATCTCTCGGGCCGGCGCGTCAATGTCGCCTTTCCCGACGCGTCGCTGATGTTGCTCAAAGGCTCGGGCGCGGTGCCGCATGAGGGCGGCCAGGTCATGACGGAGACCTCGCCGTATTACCGCCTGCTGCGCCGCTGGATCGCCGTCGGGGCCAAGGCCGATCTCGCCTCGCCGCGCGTGACCTCCATCGAAGTGTTTCCAAAAAACCCCGTGGTGCAGCACATCGGCGCGCGCCAGCAGACGCGCATCGTCGCGCATTACGCCGATGGCAAGACGCGCGATGTGACCAGCGAAGCCTTCATCGAATCCGGCAATCTGGAAGTCGCGAAAACCGACGCCAAGGGGCTGATCACCACGCTGCGCCGCGGCGAGGCGGCCATCCTCGCGCGGTTCGAGGGCGCTTACACCGCCACCACCGTCACGGTCATGGGCGACCGCACCGGCTTCGCCTGGACCGAGCCGCCCGCCAACAACCCGATCGACACCTTCGTCGCCGCCAAGCTGCAACGCACCAAGACCGCGCCTGCGCCATTGTGCGGCGATCTCGAATTCATCCGCCGCGTCACCCTCGATCTTACCGGCCTGCCGCCAACGCCCGAGGAGATCCGCGCCTTCCTCGCCGACCACCGCGATTCGCGCTGGAAACGCGACCTCTTGATCCAGAAGCTGATCGGCTCCGAGGCCTTCCTCGATTACTGGACCAACAAATGGTGCGACCTCCTGCAGGTGAACGCCAAATTCCTCGCCGGCGAAGGCGCGGCCGCCTTCCGCCAATGGATCCGCAGTGAACTCGCCGCCAACACGCCTTACGATGACTTCGCCCGCAAGGTGCTGACCGCCACCGGCTCGACCAAGGACCATCCCGCGGGTAATTATTACAAGATCCTGCGCACGCCCGAGGAGACGATGGAAAACACCACGCACCTCTGGCTGGCCACGCGCTTCAACTGCAACAAGTGCCACGATCATCCCTTCGAACGCTGGACTCAGGATCAATATTACGAAATGACGGCCTTCTTCGCGCGCACCGGGCTGGAGCGCGACCCCGCCAGCGGTGACCGCACCATCGGTGGCACCGCGGTGGAGGGCGCGACGCCGCTCTATGAATTGGTCATCAACCGCCCAAGCGGCGAAACCAAGCACCTGCGCACCAATCGCGACGTGACGCCGAAGTTCCCCTACGACGTGGAATTCCCGGACGCGCCCGACGCCTCGCGCCGCGACCGCCTGGCGGCGTGGATCACCAGTCCGGACAATCCGTATTTCGCAAAAAGCTTCGTCAACCGCCTCTGGGGTTATCTGCTCGGCACCGGCATCATCGAGCCGCTGGATGACATCCGCGCGGGCAATCCGCCAAGCAATCCCGAGTTGCTCGACTGGCTGACGGACGATTTCATCAAGCAAGGCTTCGACTTCCGCCATGTGCTGAAAACGATCTGCGAAAGCCGGACCTACCAATTGTCGCTGCAAACCAACCGGTGGAACGAGGACGACACGATCAATTTCTCCCACGCCCAGGCGCGTCGCCTGCCGGCGGAAGTCCTCTTCGACACGATCTACGCCGCGGCCGGGGCGCAATCGAAATTCCCCGGCGTGCCCGCCGGCACCCGCGCCGTCGCCTTGGCGGACACCACCATCAACACGCCCGACGGCTTCCTCGGCAACCTCGGCAAGCCCGCCCGCGAAAGCTCCTGCGAATGTGAGCGCTCCAGCGATCTGCAACTCGGCCCGGTGATGGCGCTCATCTCCGGCCCGACTGTCGGCGACGCCCTCAGCGATCCGGAAAACGCGTTGACGAAACTCGTCGCGGAAAAAGCCGACGACCGCGCGTTGACCGACGAGATCTTCCTCCGCTTCCTCGGCCGTCCGGCAACCGCCGCCGAAGCCGGCGCGGCCAAGCAACTGCTCACCGCACTGCCGGCCGAGCACGAACAGTTGCAGGCCGAGCTGAACCGCTACGAGGAAGAATTGCGCCCCATCCTCGCCGCGCGCGAGCAGCAGCGGCAGGCTGAAATCGCCGCGCTCACCGCGGAGAAAACCGCGCACGAAGCCGCCATCGCGCCGGCCCGCGCGGAACTCGAACGCCAGCGCGCGGAAAAGCTCGCCGCCACGGAAGCCTCGCTGGAGCAAGCCCGGCACACGCTCCCGGCCAAACTCGCCGCGTGGGAAGAAACCCGCCGCGGACGCGCCGGCTGGCAGGTGCTCGAACTTTCCGACGCCTCCTCAACTGTGAAGAAAACGGTGTTTGAAAAGCAGGACGACGGCTCGCTCTTCGTGACCGGCCCCGACCGCAAGCAAGCCTACACCGTCTTCGCGAACGCGACGCTCCCCACGCTGAGCGGCCTGCGGCTGGAAGCGCTGGCCGACGAGCGTCTCGCGGCCAACGGCCCCGGCCGCAGCGGCGGCGGCAATTTCGTGCTCACCGAACTGGAGGTTTTCTGGCAGGCCCCCGGCGCGACGGAGTGGCAGCAGCTCGCCTTCGCCGACGCCCGCGCCACCTTCAGCCAGGGCGGCTACGCGGTGCAAAGCGCCCTCGACGGCAACACCACCGCCGGCAACAACGGCTGGGCCATTTATCCTGAAGGTGTGGGCCGCACCCAGACCGCGCTCTTCCTGCCCGCCGCTCCCGTGGCCTTGCCGGAGGGCGCGCGGCTGAAATTCGTGCTTCACCAAAATTACCCCGACGGCAAACACTCGCTCGGCCGCTTCCGCCTCAGCCTCACCAACGATGAGGGTGAGTTGGATTTCGGCGTGCCCGACGCCCTGCTGCCAGCGCTCGCCCTCGCCCCCGACGCTCGCACGCCGGAGCAAACGCAAGCCCTGCTGGACTTCCTCGCCGGGCGCGACACCGACATCCTCGACCACCAGCGCGACGTGGAAACCGCCCGCCAACCCGTGCCGCCCGACGCGACCTTGGAGGATCTCAACGCCCGACTCGCCCGCGCCGAGCAACCGCTGCCGGAAGACCCCACCCTCGCCCGCTACCACCGCGACCTCGCGCTGAGCACTACCCAGCTCAACCAAAGTCGTCTTACTGCCGCGCAAGACTTGGCCTGGGCGCTCATCAACACCCCAGCGTTCTTGTTCAATCGCTGAAACGGAAGAAGGGGCCCGTTTCGGATAGGGAATGCGCGCCTCCGGCACGATGGCGTGCCGCTCCGGGGAAGAAATATCACTCGCTCCGCCCTTGGCCAAAGAGCCCCAAAGCATCTCAACGGATTTTCGCCACCCTTGAGTGCTCATGCGCGCGATGTCAGCAGGCGCCAAATCGTTCATGCCTGATCTCACACCACCATTTCCACGGCGACGCAAATCCACACAGTTGCACGAGTGAAAATTAGCCGCATCTTCAACCTCAACGCCTCGTGGGGAACGAAGTGAGCCATGCGGCAACAAGAAGCCCCCACCCGCCTTCTTTCCCTCATGATGAAAGTTTGTTTTTTCGTTCTCGGTCTCCTTGGCCTCTCCGGCGGCGCTCACGCGGCCGTGGTGGTGGTGCCGTCGCTCACCACCAGCGGAGACCGTTCCAACGCGCCGGCACCGCGCGTCGTCTCGGCGGCGGAAACCACGGTCAATCTTGAAGATCGCGCCGGACTGACGCCCGGTGAATCGATCCAGATCACAGTGACGACGACTTCGCCGGTGGTGTGGACGGGAGCGTTTGTGTATGGGCAGCAGGGAGACTTGACGTTTTCCATCCAAGGAACCCTGAGCCTGGTGGTCGGCGGTGATGCCGCCGGCACGACGGCGCGGTTTGGCAATACCTACACCGGCCCCAGGGAAGGATCGAGCGCCAGCGGCTACCAAATCGGTCCCTTATTGCCGGAGCTCACCCTCATCGTGCCTTGGGAAACGGACCTCTCCGCCGTGGTGCTCGGCCTCGCGCAAGACACCATTCTGACGGGCGGCGGTGCCGCCTTGACCTCCTCCAGCCTAACCATCGCTGAAGGGAAAGACTCGACATTACTCGGATCGATCCACCTCCGACTGCAAAGCATTCCCGAACCGTCGGTGGTCCTCCTCGCGGCGTTGGCGGTGGGCGGCGCGGGCGGACGCAGGCGACGCGCTCAGGTGGACCTCCCACGTCGCCTTCCGGACCGCCTCCGGCTGAATGGCCTTCGGCGGTCTCCGCTTCGCTTCGGCTCTCCCGACTAACACGCTTGGGTTG
>CAZQUC010000390.1:0-4337 GCA_964596095.1 uncultured Enterobacteriaceae bacterium | reverse complement strand
CCCCCGCACTCGGGAGGAGCGCGGCTCCCAGCGTCCCCGCCGCCGCAAGTTTCACTCCGGCGGCAGACCGTTCAGCCGGTGAGGCAGTCGGAAAGGGCCTCGCGCAAAGGCACCAAGCCCGCAAAGAAGTGAAAAAGGCACCGCTGTTTCATAAAAATCTTGGCGGGCTTGGTGCCCTTTGCGCGAACCTCGTCCCTTCGTTCATCGCTCCACCCCGAAATCCCCCGTGGCGGCGGGAAATTTAATTTCCCCCGCGCCTTTTCCACGCTCTAGTGTCCGGGAGCGCGGGGACCGCCGGGTCCGCGCGCGGGAATGTCCCACGTGTCAGACGCATGGTTACCAAATTGCTCCACACCCGTTATCGTGTCGCCGACCTGGAAAAATCGGTCGGCTTTTACAAGGACGTGCTCGGATTGACGGAAATCCGCCGTCACAAGTCGCCCCGCGGCTCGGAGCTGGTCTTCCTGCAAACGCCCGGCAGCGAGGAGCTGCTGGAGTTGTGCTCCTTCCCCGCCAGCGGGCCGGTCGTGGTCGGGCCGGATCTGACGCATCTCGCCTTCGAGGTGCCGGATCTCGACGCCTTCGCCGCGCATTCGACGGCGCTGGGGTATCCGCTCACCGACGGCCCGCACGTCACCAGCACCGGCAGCAAGTTCGCCTTCATCGACGCCCCGGAGGGCTACGAGATCGAACTCATCGAAAAATCCGCCTCCTGACCCCGGCCGCGCCGTTGCCGCCTTATCGCCACCCACCACCACCACGCCTCCCTGACCGCATCCATGGATTTCGACTGGCTTGAAGCCCCGTTTGACCTGAAAGCCGTGACGCCCCGAGAAATCGAGGAGTCGTTCGAGGATCCGTTCAGCATCCGCCTGCTGCCCGAGCTGGGCGATGATCTCGGCAGCAAGGCGCGGTATTTCAATCTCGGCAAAACCATCACCGGCCGACCGGTGATGGCGGTCTTCTGGACCGATGGCAAAAAATACCGCGTGATCAGCGCGCGCGAAATGACCCCCGAGGAAACCCAGTTCTACGAGCGCAAGAACGTGGAATTGCTCTGAGATTGCCTCCCCTTCACCCACAGCCTGCGATTTTCTTATGACCACTTTGACCAAATGGAGCGAGATCCCGGAGTTCGATGACGAACACGCGGAGGCGGAATTCTGGCTCACCCACCAGGTCGAAGCCCGCTTGATGAACCAGTCGATCCTCAAGTCCGACGTGCGGGAATCGACCACCATCACGCTGCGCTTCGATCCCCGGATGCTGGCCCGCATCAAGCGGCTCGCCCGCCTGCGCTTTCTCAACTACCAGAGCATGATGAAGCAATGGCTGAGCGAGCGACTGGAGCAGGAGTTGAAAAATCTGAATTGACCGGATGAGCGAGCTTCCGTCCGCCGCCTCCCCGGCTGCGACCACCACCGCCGGCGAAGGACTCCGGCCGGGCAAACCCGGCTATTGGCTGGTGGCATGGTGGATCTGGTTCGGGGTCTTGTTTTTTCTCTCATCCTTGTCGGGAGAGGAAATGCAGGACCAGCCGTTTGAATTCAACGACAAGGCCATGCACGCGTTGTATTTCCTCGGCGGCAGCCTGCTGCTGGGTGGCTATGGGGTGGCCCGCGGCTCGTGGCCGCGCCGCTGGTGGCTGCTGCCGCTGGTCGCGGCGGTGGTCGGCGCCTTCGACGAAACGCACCAACGCTTCACACCGGGCCGCAGCGTCGAATTCGCCGATTGGATCGCCGACACGCTGGGCGGCCTGCTGGCAGTGCCTGCGACTTTTGTGTGGCGGGACGTCCGGGACCGCTGGCTCCGGTTCGTCCGGAAAAAAGCCGGAGTCACGGCGCCGCCGTCTGCCGGTTGATTTCCGGGCCGTCCGCGTCTCATAATGTGCCACCACCATCGTCGCCCCATGAAAACCCTGACGCTCACCGCTTACAACGAATTCGCCGTCCTTGACGCGCCCCTTCCCGAACTGGAACCGGACGAAGTCCTCGTGCAGGTCAAAGCCTGCGGCATTTGCGGCAGCGACGTGCATGGGTTCGACGGCACCTCCGGCCGGCGCATCCCGCCCATCGTCATGGGGCACGAGGCCAGCGGCGAGATCGCGCAACTCGGAGCGGCCGTCACCGGTTGGCAGGTGGGCGACCGCGTGACCTTCGACTCCACCGTGTATTGTGGTGAGTGCGGGTATTGCGCCGAGGGCCGGGTCAATCTCTGCACCGACCGGCGCGTGCTCGGCGTGTCCTGCGGCGACTACCGCCAGCCCGGCGCGTTCGCGGAATACGTAAAAGTGCCCGCCCGCATTCTCTACGCGCTGCCCGAGGGCATGAGCCACGAGCAGGCCGCCTTTTGCGAGCCGCTCGCCATCGCCTTGCACGCCGTGGAGCGCGTCGGCGCGCAACCCGGCGAGACCGCGCTCGTCATCGGCGCGGGCGTCATCGGGTTGCTCGTGTTGCAGGCGCTCAAGCTCAAAGGCTGCGCCCGCGTTTACGTTTCGGATCTCAACGAAGCCCGCCTCGCCCTCGCCCGGCAAACCGGCGCCGAGGAAACCTTCGTCGCCACCCGCGACGACGTGACCGCCGAAATCCTCGCCCGCACCGGCGGCGAAGGCTGCGACGTCGTCATGGAATGCGTCGGCTTCGGCCCCGCCGTGCAAACCGCCCTCGACGCCGTGCGCAAAGGCGGCCGCGTGGGCTTGGTCGGCAATCTTCAGGCCACCTGCGATTTGCCATTGCAAAAAGTCGTCACCCGCGAACTCAGCCTCTTCGGCTCCTGCGCCTGCGCCGGCGAATACCCCGCCGCCTTGGAGGCTCTGCACCGCGGCCATGTCGATGTCACCCCGCTCCTCAGCGCCGTGGCCCCGCTGGAGGAAGGCGGCGCCTGGTTTCACCGCCTCCACGGCGGTAAAGAGCCACTCATCAAAGTTATCTTGCAGCCGTAAGAGCGGGGCCTCGGCGTCGGATGAATGAGAAATGTTGGGTTCTTACCCTCCTCTGATTCCGGGAATCTCCTCCCCCTGAAACATCTGGTAAAGATCGCGCAGATGCCCCTTCAAATCGTCCAAGGTCTCGCCTTGCGTCCAGTGATCCGGATAGTGATTCAGATAGCCCAAATACTTGCCATCATCTTCTTTCCAATAGGTGAATTTGGTGGTCATGGAAATAGATTACCCGCGACGAGACGGATGTCTCCGTTTTTCTCACTCCGCTGTTGATCGTTCCAGGAGAGCAACGAGATCGGCGGCCAACGACCTGTCGGAAAATTGGTCCACAATGGCTTGCAGACGTGTCCGGGAACCGGGATGCCGGCGCAAGGCTTGCGCCGCGACCTCCGGATGGCTTTGACGATTAGGGAGGAGCTCAGTGGCCTGGTTTAGCAAAAACGCGTCGCTTTCCTCCGTCGGTAGTCGCGAGGTAATGAGTTCGAGAGTCTCTGCAAAACGCTCGACCTCCTGTCCGCGTGTCATTTGACACAAAGCATGCGCCAGCGTGAGCGTGAAGGCGTTGTCGGGCAGGTCTTTGATGGAGGAGACGAAATGCTCACGGTCTGATTCATCCCATGGCCAGAACAAGCCAAGAAGCTGATCCCGATAAGCAGCATCGACGGTGTGGCCACGGGATTGCGCCAACAGGAAATGCAACGCGGTGACCGGGTCTGTTTGCCTCAAACCTGTCCAAGCCATTTTGGCCTCGGAAGGAATTTGGGCGACGTGTGTGGCTCCTTCCACGTTGGCAAACTGCTCTCGCGCCCAGGCCAGTGCGGCCTCGCGGTCGGTCTTCACCCAAGTTGCGATCATGGCATTGCAAATCGCGTGCCTGCTGCCGGAATTCCCGTCGTGACCTTGCGGTTGGTTGAGAGCCCATGCCAGCGCTTCCCGAGGATCGTGTTTCATCCACTGCGTGAGGATGAGCTGGGTGGTGGGCGCGATCTCGTGATGCAGCACGCTGTCCAACGTGGTGAACGGCAACACGCGCGACTCCAACCAAGCCATCGCCGCCGGGGCATCGCGCTCCGCCCAGCTTTGCAACGCGGGCTTGAGCACATCGTAACCGACAAACCGCAATTCCCAATGGTTCTTGAAGCGGCTGATACCGAGATCGAACAAGCCGTCGGCCAAGTTCTTCGGATCGACCCGCCCCCAGCGCGCGAGGAGAATGCCGAGCGCCTTCGTATAATCGCCGAACTCGTCCTCTTCGGCGTTACGGGCTACGAGTTCATCCACCGTGTCGATCATCCGATCCAACGCCGTCGCCCACCGCTCGCGGGGGAGGCGTCGCATCAAGTCGCACAACTGGTCCACCGTATGAACCCGCTTCGCCATGTCGAGGTGGATCGAG
>CAZQUC010000389.1:0-4337 GCA_964596095.1 uncultured Enterobacteriaceae bacterium | reverse complement strand
CTAGTCCTGCGTTCCCGCCTTCTCACCGAAACTACGGTGAACGCACCATGACAGAGCCCTCCAAACCCGTCCACGTCCTCCGATGGTGGGAACGTGACCTCATTCAAGTTCCCGGTCTCGACCGGTTCGCGAAAGCCGCGCGCACGCATTTTGAGAAAATCGCCGACACCGACCGGTTGAGCTTGGCCACGGCCATGACCTGCCTGCTGCTGGTATTCCACTCGCCGCACGTTTCTCCGGAAAGCATCAATCTGCTCGCGGCGGCCGGGCTGATCTACAAACCGTGGCGTCACACCCCGTTGTTCTGGCTGGCCATGTTCGTGTTGCGCGTCTGTTCGCAGCTGCCTGGTCACTGGTGGCAGATCGACAATCACCAATATCTCATCAACTGGTGGCTGCTCGCTCTTGCCATCGGCTTCTTGTTTCGACGCCAAACAACCGACATGCTCGCCCTCTCGGCGAGGCTGCTGATCGGATTCTGCTTCGCATTCGCGACGCTGTGGAAGATTGTTGCCCGCGATTTCATAGACGGCACATTTTTACAATGGACAATAATGCATGATCGGCGATTTTCGGCGTTCGCCGAGTCCGTGCTCGGCGTGCGCAACGGCGGCACCGATCAGAATCGGACCGCGCTGGAACAATTGCTCGCCGCCCCGGATATACCCCAAATCGTGACATCCAGCGAGTGGCTGCCCGCCGCAGCGCTCACCATGACGTGGTGGACGGTCTTGATCGAGGCAACGATCGCTCTCTGCTACCTTTGGCCCGGAGATCGCGGGCCCGCCCGGTTCCGTTCGGCGGCTCTGTTCGTATTCGCTGGCACTACCTATTTGCTTGCTCCTGTCACCGGATTCGCACGCGTGCTGCTCGCCCTGTCGGTGGTGGCGGCGAGCCGCCGTGATCGCTGGTGGATCGTCACCGCCATCCTGCTTTTCCTGTTGGTGACTTTGTTCCACCACCTTGACGGGCCATTGAGGATGCTTTCGGAAGGTGGGAACGACGGCGGGTGATCCTCGTGACAACTTCACGTGACCGATCGAGCAAAAGGGAGATCGGTATCCAAAGTTGAGGAGATTTTGCCCGTCTCCACGGGCCTTTGCGAGCGATGTCACGCCGGCAGGGAAGCCGATGGTTGGCAGGTCGTTTTCACCCTCCGGCATCCATCGCGATCACGTTCCCGGCCATCACCCCAGCGGCCGCTCCTTCCTCTTCCTTCCTTCAGCAGAAAATGACAGGCATTTTACAGGCATTCGCGTTCGAGGTCGAGGCAGGCTCCCCGCCGTTGCGCGGTGAGCTGTTTCAGGAATGTCGCCAGCCCACCTGCGCAGGTCAATCGCTTCGGGGCTGTGGGCTCCGGCGGGGGATTCGTGCCTTTGGGGGCGATGGCGCCTTCTGTCTCTGAATTCCGGCTGAATGATTGCGCGAACGGCGCACGGCGTGCTTAGTCGGCGGCATGAGAGTGTGGACTCGTATTCTGTCATGTCTCGGTGTTGCGGCGCTGGCCGCGATGCTTTCGGAAGCGCGCGCGGCCTGGCCGGGCCGTTGGGCGGAGGAATTCGACCGCGCGGTGCAGGCGCGGGTGGAGGGCGGTTTCCTGCCGGGCGCGGTTTACCATATCGAACACGAGGGCGAGAGCCGCTCCCACGCGACCGGCTGGCGCGCGGTGGTGCCGGAGGTGGAGACGATGACGGAGGACACCCTCTTCGATCTCGCCTCGCTCACCAAGGTTGTCGCCACCACGTCCGCGGTGATGAAACTGGTCGAACGCGGCGAAATCGAACTGGAGGCGCCGGTCAGCACGTATCTGCCGGAATTCACCGGCGATGGGCGCGACGAGGTGAAAGTGCGTTGGTTGCTCACCCACTGCTCGGGCCTGCCGCCGGGCATCCGCTATGACGCGGCCCGGCCGTGGTCGGGCTACGAACAGGGCATCGTGCGCGCCTGCCAGGAGCGGCTGCGCTCCAAGCCCGGCACGGCCTTCGTTTATAGCGATGTGAATTTCATCCTGCTCGGCGAAATCGTGCGGCGCGTGAGCGGGCAATGGGTCGATGAATTCGCGCGCGACCACATCTTCGCGCCGCTGGAGATGCGCGACACCGGCTTTCGCCCGGCGGCGGCGTTGCGGCCCCGCATCGCGCCCACGGAATGGGGCGACAATGGCAAGACGCTGCGTGGCGTGGTGCATGATCCCACGAGCCGCCGCATGGGCGGACGCACGGGCCATGCGGGATTGTTCTCGACCACGCACGATCTGGCGCGCTTCTGCCGCATGTTGCTCAATGGCGGCGTGCTGGAAGGCCGGCGCGTGCTCGCCGAATCCACCGTGCGGCTGATGACGAGCGCGCAATCGCCCGCCGCCATTCCCTCGCGCCGCGGGCTGGGCTGGGACATCGCCTCGCGCTTCAGCAGCCAGCGCGGCGCGTATTTTACCGAGGGCACGTCCTTCGGCCACACCGGCTGGACCGGCACCTCGTTATGGATCGATCCCGCCTCGCGGACCTTCGTGATCTTTCTCAGCAATCGCAATCACCCCACGGAAAAAGGCAGCGTCGGCGGCGTGCGCGGCGAGCTGGCGACGCTGGCGGCCGGCAGCGTGGCGGAGTGGCAGGAAGCGGTGCTGCCCGGCCTCGCGCTGCCGTGGCCGCGGCCGGAGCCGCATGTGCCGGTGCTCGACCGCTCCGCTTCGGCGCCCGTGTTGACGGGCATCGACGTGCTGCGGCGCGACGGCTTCAAATCCCTGCAAGGCAAACGCCTCGGCCTCATCACCAACCACACCGGCCTCGCTCGCGACCGCACGCCGACCATCGACCTGCTGGCCACCGCGCCCGGCGTGAAACTCGTCGCGCTCTTCGGTCCCGAGCACGGCATCCGCGGCGAGCTCGACCGCGAGGGCATCAAGGACTCCACCGACGAAAAAACCGGCTTGCCCGTTTACAGCCTCTACGGCGAACGCCGCCAACCTTCGCCCGAGCAACTCGCGAACATCGACGCACTGGTCTTCGACATCCAGGACATCGGCTGCCGATTCTACACTTACATCGGCACCATGACCAAGTCGATGGAAGTCGCCGCGGCGCAGAAAAAGGAATTCATCGTCCTCGACCGCCCGAACCCCATCGGCGGCGAGATCATCGAAGGGCCGCTGCGCGAAGGGCCGGACGCCTTCGTCGCCGCGCACGTCATCCCCTTGCGCCACGGCATGACCGTCGGCGAGATCGCCAAAATGTTCGCCGCCGAACGCAAGCTGGACCTCAAGCTCGAGGTGGTGACCTGCGAAGGCTGGCGACGCGGCCGCTGGTTCGACGAGACCGGCCAGCCGTGGATCAATCCCTCGCCCAACATGCGCAGCCTCGACGCCGCCGCGCTCTATCCCGGCATCGGGATGCTGGAGTTCACCAACCTCAGCGTCGGCCGCGGCACCGACACACCGTTCGAGATCGTCGGCGCGCCGTGGATCGATGAAACCGCGCTGGCCGCGGAATTGAACGCCGCCGGGATCAAAGGCGTGCGCGTGATGCCCGTGCGCTTCACCCCGACCGCGAGCAAATTCGCCAAGGAAGAATGCCGCGGCGTGCGCCTGACCGTGACAGATCGCGGCGCCCTGGAATCGACCAAACTCGGCGCCGCGCTCGCCTCCGCGCTGTGCCGGCGTCATGCGAAGGAATACGAGACGAAAAACCTCAACACGCTCCTGCTTCATCAAGGCACCCTCGCTGCGCTCAAGGCCGGGAAACCCTGGCCGGAGATCGCCAGATTGTGGGCCAAGGATGAACGCGAATTCCGCCTCCGCCGCCGTCCGTTTTTGTTGTATTGAGCGATCCGTTCTCTGTTTTCTCCTGCCGACCTGATGACTCGATGACCGACTGGACGACCTGGCAACCCAACATGCGCGCCACGCTGCTTTTCGTCGTGCGGGACGGCGAAGTGCTCCTCATCCGCAAAAAGCGCGGCCTCGGCGCGGGCAAGATCAATGGCCCCGGCGGCCGGCTCGAGGACGGCGAAAGCACGGCCGAGTGCGCGGTGCGCGAAACCCGCGAGGAGCTGGGCATCACCGTGCTGGACGCGCAGGAGCGCGGCGAGCTGCACTTTCAATTCACCGACGGCCTCGCCTTGCATTGCGCCGTCTTCGTTGGCACGAGGTTCGAGGGTGAGCCGATCGAAACCGATGAAGCCATCCCCCGCTGGACCAAGCTCGACGCCATTCCCTACGAGGAAATGTGGGCCGACGACATCCACTGGCTGGGTGGAATGCTCGCGGGCGGCGCGTTCCGCGCCTGGTTCGACTTCGACGACGACACCATGCTCAGCCATCGCGTCGAATGGCGGGAACCGGC
>CAZQUC010000388.1:0-4351 GCA_964596095.1 uncultured Enterobacteriaceae bacterium | reverse complement strand
GCGAAGAGATTGCGGCAATTGCGCCCGGTAAAGGGTGACCCCCAGACGGAAGTTTTTGCGCGGCTCATTCCGAAAATGCCACGCTTTCGCAAGGATTTGGAAGCGGCGGGCATTCCCTACGTGGACGACAAGGGGCAGCGGGCCGATTTTCACGCCTTCAGAGACACTTTCGGACAATCCATTGGTTACCAGTCATCAAAGCTCACATTTCTCCCCCATCTGCGTCCCATCAGGAAAAATGGTCGGGGCGGCAGGATTCGAACCTGCGACCTCCTGGTCCCAAACCAGGCACTCTACCAGGCTAAGCTACGCCCCGCGGGGTGCGCACTGTCAGCGTCGAAACAGAAAGCGCAAGAGGTGATTCGAGGCATCACACCACGTCGCGGAGAGTGAGACGCCAGAGCCGGGAAGGCGGGGTGTTCGCACGACGCTTTGAGGCGACTTGCATTTTGGCGGAATACCGGTATTTTAGGAAGCTTAACAAATATGGTTATGAAAAAGCTCTTGCTTATTTTCGTGGCGTCCGCCGGGTTGCTCGGCGCGGCGGCGGCTCAGACCACCGGAAAGACGGCCCTGTCGCTGGTGGCCAAAGCGAGGGGCGTGCCGGCGGGGGCGATCGTGGAAGTGAGCGGGGTGAGGGGCCAGGACCAGCCCGCCTCGTGGCGCGTGATCACGCGCGATCCCGAATTCGCCGGCCGGTTCCGTGAGTATTACGTGCGCGGCGGCAAGATCGCCACGGTCGGTCCGCTGGCCGCCGAAGAGGCCCCGACGGTCGCTCATGCAGGGGTCTCTCCGAGCTTGGTGAAGATCGATTCCACCCAAGCGTTCCAGACCGCGAACGAGGCCGCCAAGACCGCGCTGGTCGGCTTTGACAGCATCAATTATCACTTGCGGAACAAGGAATTTTCCAACGATCCGATCTGGATGGTGCGGCTGGTGGACCAGCGGGGCAAACAGGTGGGTGAAGTCGTCATCTCCGCGCAGACAGGTCAGGTTCTGCGCCGCACCTGGCATGAAAACGGACGCTCGTATGCCAACAACGCGGAGCCGGCCCCCCGGCCCGCGCCCGCCAAGCCCCGCGCCACGGTCACCCGCTCCGCCGCTCCCACCACGCCCGGTCGTCAGGCTGCCGGACAGCAAGCCGCGCGCCCGGCGAGTTCCTCGGCTCAGGAGATTTGGGAGAACACCCGCAATGGCTTCAACACCAGCAAAGACGCCGTCAAGACCGGCTATCAGAAGGCTAGTTCTGTGATCGGCGGCTGGATCAACCGCGCGCGTGGCGACAGTGCCGCCGATCAGGACAGCGGGGTTTACGACAGCTCGCGGCGTTGAGCAAACAAAGCGCGGCCTGCCGCGGTGTTCCCGCGCGGCTAAGTGAATCCGTTCGCGCCAATCAGGGCGGCACGAAATCGCGCCCGGTGCCTTTTCACGCTAAGGGCGGGAACGAACAGCCGCGCGCTTGATTTAGGTTCCGCCCGCGGCTCCCTTGACCCATGAGCCCGCCCGAATCCTCTCCTCCCGCGCCGAAACCGCGCCGTCGCTGGCTTCGCTGGGTGAAGCGTGGCGCGCTGGGGATGCTGATGGTGATCGTCTTGCTGGTGGTGTTTCACCGGCCGCTCTTGCGCTGGAGCATCGCGTTCGGGGCGAAGAAATTCGCCGACTCCAGCGGGCTGACCTTCGCGGGCCGCGTCGGCGGATCGGTGCTCGGCGGACTGGCATTGGACGAGTGGGAGATGGCGGAGGCTGGCGGTGAGATCACCACCGAAGGGCCGGTGCGTCGGTTGTCCTGGTCGAAGCTGGCGCTGGATTACGATCTGTGGGCCTTGCGCCGCGGCGGACCGGGCACGGTCTTGCAACGCCTGGTGTTGCATGATGCCGAGGTGGATCTGGACCTGCGCGTGCCGCCGGAGAAGCAAAAGCCGAAGAAAGAAAAAGATCCCTCCGAACCGGCGGGTTCGCTGCCTCGCGTAACGCTGCCGGAACTCGACCTCCGCAACGTCAACGCCCACATCGTGATGGAGGACAACGAGATCACCGTGCGCGGGTTCACGCTGACGTGGCGGGACGGCGCGCCGGGCGAATTTCAACTCGACGAATTGGAACTCGCCGCCAGCGGCTTCGTAGTGCGCGATCTCCGGGGGGTGACCGAGAAACAGGGCGATGTGCTGGTGTTGCGCGATTTTTCCCTGCCGCACGACACGCACCTGGACCGGCTGCGGCTCGACCTGACGCGGCTGCACGACGGCTTGCTGCCGCTGGAATTGCGCGTGGGGCGCGGGGAATTCGCCGCTGCGTTGCAAGCCGACGTCAGCGGGCTGCCCGCCGAGCCGGAGATCAAGGCCACGCTCGGCGTCAGCCAATTCACGCCCCCCACGCTCGCCGGATGGGTGACCTTGCCGGAGACCATCACGTGGGATCCCGTAGCCTTGAAACTCGAAATCGCCGGCCTGGTGTTGCACCCGCGGCAATTGACCGGTGGCCTCGACCTCACCGCCGGCTCGGTGACCGTGCCCTCGGTCAAGCTCGACAGCACCACGCTCAATCTCGGGATCGCCGACGGGCGCGTGACCCTGCGCGACTCACAGATCAAGGCCGGCCAAAACGTGCTCGCGCTCACCGGCAACGCCGCCTTGCCGGAGACGTGGGCCGAGGCGGCGCAACTCGGCGCGGAGGTGGAACTCGTCCTCAATGCGCCCGCCGTGCAGGAATTTTTTTCCGAAACTCCTCCGGTCACGGGCGCGGCGCACGGCACGATCCGCGCCACGCTCGTGGAGGGCAAACCCGGCCCGTTCCAAGCCGACCTCACCGCCACCCAGCTCGGAGTGGCCGGGCGTGAAGTGGCGAGCGTGGAAGTGAAGGCCACCGGCACCACGCAGCGGATCGACCTCACGAGCCTGCTGGCCAAGCTCGACGACATTAACGTCCTGCAAGCTGAAGGGTCGCTCGGTCTGGAAGGCGACCAGCCGCTGGAGTTGAAATGGTCGCTGGATTTTCAGAATGTCGCCGCGGCGCTGCCCGGCGGGCCGGAGTCCGGTCATCTGGAAGGCCAAGGCACCGTGAGCGGCAAGTTGAAAGAGCTGACCGCGCAGGATTTCTCCACGTTGGAGGCGGACGTCGGGCTGACCTTGAAAGATCTGGCCTGGCAACAAGGCCGGCTCCAACAAGCGATCATCGACGCCGGGGTGAGCGACGGCCGCGTGCAGGTGCGGCAGGCCGACATTTTCGCCGACGACCGCAACCGGCTCTCACTCACCGCCGAGGCCGAACTCGCGGGTGAGCGCCAATTTTCCGCCAAGCTCTCCGGCGACCTGCTCGACCTGCCGCGGCTCAGCGGGTGGGCGGAACTAGCGAAAGCCCCCGCCCTCCAAAGCGGCCGCGTGGCGATCGATTGGGAAGGGCGCGGCAATTGGAAGGACTTCGCGGTGGAGGGCGGCGGCCAGGTGCGCGTGGAAAATGTGCGACTGCAAGGCAAACCCGAAGTCCTCGCCGTGCAGCTCACCACCACGCACGCCGGACAAAAGGCCGAGCTTTCCCAACTCATCGCCTCGTGGGGCGACCTGCGCGTGGAAGCGCGCGGCTCCGCTTCGCCCGCCACCATCGAGCTGCCACACCTCTCCGTGAGCCAAGGCACCCGGCGGCTCGTGCAGGGAAACGTCTCGATCCCGCTCTACACCCCGCCACCCGCGCCCCCGCCGGACGACGATCCGAACGCGCTGGTCATCGAACGCCGTGACCCGCCGCCGCCGAAACCCAAAGTGCCGCTCGACCCCACCCGGCCGCTCAAGGTCGATCTGGTGCTGGATGAACTCGACGCCACGGCGCTCTTCGGTCTCGTCGGGCAGAAGCCGCCGGTGAGCGGGCGCTTCAATGCCGCGCTGCATGTGAGCGGGCAGTGGCCCGCGCCGATCCTGTCGCTGAAAGTGACCGCCACCGGCGTGCAAGCCGCCGCGATGGAGAAAAAGCTCGCGCCCGCCAATCTCGATCTCGACGTTTCCTTCAAAGACAATCGGCTGAGCTTGCAGAGCACCGCGGTGCAGCCGCCCTTGCAGCCGCTGAAGACGACCGCCTCGCTGCCGCTGGATTTGCAAAAAGTGATCGACCAGCCGCAGACGTTGATGGACGCGCCGATCCAAGCCGCGGTGACCCTGCCTCGCTCCGACCTCGGGTTCCTGACCAAGCTCGTGCCCGCGCTGGCCAAGGTCGCGGGTCACGCGCAGATCGACCTGCAAGCGAACGGTCCACTCAAAGCGCCGCACGCCGAAGGCGAGGTGAAGATCTCGCTCTCGGACGTCGATTTCACGACGGAAAATCTACCCGAGGTGCGCGACACGATGGTGCATCTGACCGTGCG
>CAZQUC010000387.1:0-4369 GCA_964596095.1 uncultured Enterobacteriaceae bacterium | reverse complement strand
ATTTCCGCCACGCCGTGCCGTCGGCCAGCCATCGCTCGTAAACTTCCCGCGGCGACCGCGCGAGGGGTTCGCAGAGGTCGAGGGCCAGCGCGATGAGATCGGGAGGGCCGCCGCCTTGCAGGACATCGAGGCATTCGGCGACTTCCAGCGCGTTGCCGACCGCGCGGCCGAGCGGCTCGTCCATCGGCGTCAGCCGCGCGTGGGTATCCACGCCGAGACCGCGCCCCACTTCGATCAGTGAATGCGCGAGCGCTTCGGCGGCGGCGCGAGATTTCATGAACGCGCCGGCGCCGAATTTCACGTCCAACGACAAGCGGTCCAACCCCTCCGCGAGCTTTTTGCTCATGATGCTGGCGACGATGAGCGGGCGGCTTGGCACGGTGCCGGTCACGTCGCGCAGGGCGTAGAGTTTTTTGTCGGCGGGGCAGATTTCCGGCGTCTGGCCGATCATGGCCACGCCGAGGCGCTCGACCTGGCGGAGTGTTTCCTTGCGGCTCAAGCCGACACGGAAGCCGGGGATGGATTCCAATTTATCGAGCGTGCCGCCGGTAAGGCCGAGGCCACGTCCGGAGATCATCGGCACCCACAGGCCGTCGCAGGCCAGCAAAGGCGCGAGTAGGAGCGAGGTCTTGTCGCCGATGCCGCCGGTTGAATGTTTGTCCACCACCGGTGGATGGCCCGCCGGCCAGGAAAACGACTCGCCGCTGTGCCACATCGCGCGCGTGAGGGCCAGGGTTTCCGCGGCGGACATCTCCTGGAAATAGACCGCCATGGCGAAGGCGCTCATCTGGTAGTCGGGCACGTCGCCCGCTGTGAAGGCCCGGATGAGATAACCGATCTCGCTTTCCGACAGCGCGCCGCCGTCGCGTTTTTTTTCGATGAGCAGGGGAATGGACTGCATGGGAGCACCGAGGGAGAGAGGTGGAGCGTGGTGATTCAATAACCGATGGGATGCCACACGGTTTTCAATTCCAGCGTGTCGAGAATGACGTGGCCGTTTTCGAGATCGGCCCCGCGGAAATGCACGCGTTTGAGATTCGCAGCCACGCCGGCGGTCAGCGTGGGGCGCAGCGTGTTGTCGCCCGAGGCATCGACGATGGCCTGCACGCCGAGATGCTCCGCGAAGACCGGGGCCAGCTCGGCGCGCGGCCCGCTGAGCAGATTGATGACGCCGCCGGGCAGGTCGCTGGTGGCGAAGGCTTCGGCGAGTTCGAGCGCGGGCAGCGGGAATTTCTCCGACACCACCGCGGCCACGGCATTGCCCGCGACGATCACCGGCGCGAGCGCGGCCACGAGGCCGAGCAGGCTCGGCGTGTCCGGCGCGAAGACCGCCACCACGCCGCAGGGTTCGGGCACGGTGAAATTGAAATGCGGCGAGGCCACCGGGTTCACGCTGCCGAAGACCGCGGCGTATTTATCGGCCCAGCCCGCGAAATAGACGAGCCGGTCGGCGGCCGCCTCCACTTCCTTGCGGGCCGCCGTGAGGGGCGCGCCGGTGGACGCGACCAGCACTTCCGCAAGCGCCGCCGCGCGGGTCTCCACCATTTCCGCCGCGCGGTAGAGAATCTGCCCGCGCAGATACGGCGTCGCCGCCGCCCAGCCGGGTTGAGCGGCCTTGGCGGCGGTCACCGCATCGCGCGCGTCTTTTTTCGATGCGCGGCCGTAATGCGCCAGATGCTGCCCGCCTTTTGCCGCCACCGCCGTGGCCGTGCGGCCGCTTTCCGCGCGGGGGAATTTCCCGCCGATGAAGAGCTTGTAGGTTTTCAAGATGCCGAGACGCGCCGCCGCCATGGGCCCAGCCTAGGGTGTCCGGCCGCTCCGGCAAGGAAGCATTGATTTCGCGTCCGGAAGATGGCAGGAGAGGGGAGTGCGCCGGGACGCGCCGCCGCCGGGCGTGCGTTCTTTCTTTGCGCCACTCCCCCGTTACCCGATGTCATTGGAAACCGAACTTCACGCCATGGGCGAACGCGCGCGCGCCGCCGCGCTCGAGCTCGCGCTCGTGCCCACGGAACAGAAAAACCGCATTCTCCACGCGATGGCCGAGGAGTTGGAAGCGCGCGCGCCGGAAATCCTGAGCGCCAATGCGAAAGACATGGAAGCCGCGGCGGAGGCCAACCTTTCCCCTGCGCTGCGCGACCGCCTTCTGCTCAATGAAAAGCGCCTGGCCACGATGGCGGGCGGCGTGCGCCAAGTGGCGGCCTTGCCGGATCCCGTTGGAGAAACGCTCGCCTCGTGGACCCGGCCCAATGGCCTGCGCCTGGAGAAGAAGCGCGTGCCCATCGGCGTCATCGGCATCATTTACGAAGCGCGTCCCAACGTCACCAGTGACGCGGCGGCCCTGTGTTTCAAAAGCGGCAACGCCACCGTGCTGCGCGGCGGCAAGGAATCGCTGCACTCCAATCTCGCCGTGGCCGACGCCCTCGCCGCCGGGGGCGCGCGCGCCGGGATGCCCGCCCATGCCGTGCAATTGCTGGCCACCACCGACCGCGAGGCGGTGAAGGTGCTCTGCGGCATGAATCGCCATCTCGACCTCATCATTCCCCGCGGCGGCAAGGGCCTCATCGAAACCGTGGTCTCGCTCGCCACCATGCCGGTCATCAAGCACTACGACGGCGTGTGCCACGTCTATGTGGACCGTGCGGCGGATGTGGACATGGCGGTGAAATTGGCCGTCAACGCCAAGGTGGACAAACCCAGCGCCTGCAACGCCGCCGAAACGCTGCTCGTGCATCGCGTGCTCGCAGAGGCGTTTTTCCCCCGCGCCGCCGCCGCCCTGCGCGAGGCCGGTGTCACGCTGCGCGCCGATGAGCCATTGCGGGCTCTCGCGCCTGATCTCACCGAACCCGCCACTGCCGAGGATTGGGACACGGAATACCTCGACCTCATCCTCGCCGCCAAGACGGTGGATTCCCTTGACGAAGCCATCGCGCACATCAACCGCCACGGCTCCAAGCACAGCGACGCCATCGTGACCGCAGACGCCGCCGCCGCCGAGCGATTCCTCGCCGCGGTGGACAGCGCCTGTTGTTTTTGGAATGCCAGCACGCGCTTCAATGACGGCGAGGAATTCGGCTTCGGCGCTGAGATCGGCATTTCCACCGACAAGCTGCACGCCCGCGGCCCCATGGCCCTGCCCGAACTCACCAGCTACAAATACCTCATCCGCGGCCACGGCCAGATCCGCGGGTAAACGCGGGGGGAGGCAGAATCCACGGTTCTTTTTCAAGGTCGAGCTTGTTCTGTGAGGGTGATCCGTGTTATAACCGCGCGCCTTCTCGCTTGAACAACTAACCCTGATTACCATATGAGTCTCGCAAAACGCAGTGTGGCCGAATTCATCGGCACTTTCTGGCTGACTTTCGGAGGTTGCGGCAGCGCCGTGCTGGCGGCGGCCTTTCCCGACGTGGGCATCGGCCTGTTGGGCGTGTCCTTCGCCTTCGGCCTCACCGTGCTGACGATGGCCTACACCATCGGGCACATTTCCGGCTGCCATCTCAATCCTGCGGTTTCGATCGGCTTGGTGGCCGGCGGCCGGTTCAAAGCTGGTGACCTCGCGCCTTACATCATCGCCCAAGTGCTCGGCGCCATCGCCGGGGCTGGCGTGCTGTATTTCATCGCCAGTGGCAAGGAGGGCTTCAGTCTCGAGGGCGGCCTCGCCTCCAACGGCTACGGCGAGCATTCACCCGGCGGGTATGCGCTCGGCTCGGCCTTCGCGATCGAGGCGCTGCTGACCTTCGTGTTCCTCCTCATCATCCTCGGCGCCACCGACCGCCGCGCGCCGCAAGGCTTCGCGCCCATCGCCATCGGCCTCGGCCTCACCCTCATCCATCTCATCAGCATTCCGGTCACCAATACTTCGGTCAATCCCGCGCGCAGCACGGGCCCCGCGGTGTTCGTCGGCGGCTGGGCGCTGTCGCAGCTCTGGCTCTTCTGGGTCGCGCCCATCCTCGGAGCGATCCTCGCCGGCGGGCTATCCCGCTGGTTCGCACCGGAGAAGAAATGAGCCGGTGAAGTTTGCGCACGGGAGCGCGGTGAGCGTCCCGTTCTTTTCACGGTGCCCCCCTGCCGTTCGCTCATGGCCGGCGGGCGCGGGGGACGGGATCGCGGCGGCATTCTTTGCCGAAGATGACGCAGTGGGACCACGCCCTCAGAACTCCCCAGAAGCAATACCCTCACCTCGCCTTGGACGGCAAATCGGAAGCCTGTGGGCTGGGCCGCGGCGGAGGCAAGCATTTGAATTCATGGCCGGAGGATGAATCCGCGCATGCTGAAGTCATCCCTTGCGGGGAAAATGCGCGCCGCTTCCATGAGCGACGCTTTCTTGGCTCAATGCCTCGGGGATCACTCATGCGTAAGCCCTGGAGTGCAA
>CAZQUC010000386.1:0-4386 GCA_964596095.1 uncultured Enterobacteriaceae bacterium | reverse complement strand
ATAGCGGAAGGGCCAGTCTGTTGGCAAGCGGGCAATTGTCAAAGACGAGGTTTGGCCCGCGTCAAAGGCGCGTCACCGCACGGACCTCACGGCGGCGACCAGCCCGGGCAGGTCGTGGGTCGCGGCTTCGACATCGATGCGCAGCCCGTGCCGGCGCAGCGTGGCGCTGGTGAGGGGGCCGATGCTGGCGATCTTCGTCGTGGCGGGCACCGGCAGGCCGAGGGCCACGAAATGCTCGACCGCGCTGCCGCTGGCGAAGGTCAGCACGTCGGCGCCCTGTTCGCGGAAGCGGGCGTGCGTGCCGGTGGGGTCGGCGGCTTCGGGCACGGTGCGGTAGGCGATGGCTTCATCGACGATGGCGCCGGCCTTGGCGAGGCCCGCGCTCAACACGTCGCGCGCGCCATCGGGCCGCACGAGGAGGAAGAGGCGGTTCTCCACGCTGCCATGCTCCTCCGAGTGCAGCAGCGCCTCCAGCAACCCTTCGCCGGTGCTGGTGGCGGGCACGAGATCGACGCCCAGATGCAGCGCGCGGAGTTTCGCGGCCGTGCCCGGCCCGATGGCCGCCAACCGCGCCCCGCCGAGGCTGCGCACGTCTTCGTAGAGCTTGAAAAACAGGTCGAAAAAACGATCCACGCCGTTCGGGCTGGTGAAGATGATCCACTCGTATTTATGCGCGTCCTGCACCAGTTCGCCGAAGCCGAGCAGATCCTCCGGCGGTTCGATCTTGATGGTGGGAAGCTCGATCACATCCGCGCCGAGCGCTTCGAGTTCGCCGCGCAGCACGCCGGCCTGTTGCCGCGTGCGGGTAATGGCGACACGCTTGCCGAAGAGCGGCCGGCGGTCGAACCACGCCAGCGAGTCGCGCAGCGAGACCACTTCGCCGAACACCGCCACCGCCGGCGCCTGGAACCCGGTGCGTTCGATTTCATCCGCCACCGTGGCCAGGGTCGCGACGAGGACTTCCTGGCGCGGCGTGGTCGCCCAGCGCACGAGCGCCACCGGCAGATCGGGCGCGGCGCCCGCCTGCCGCAGCCCGTCGGCGATGGCCCGCATCCGTTCCACGCCCATGAGCATGACTTTGGTGCCGGGCGTGGCGGCCAGGGCGGCGAAATCCAGCGAGGAGCCGGGCTTGAGGGGATCTTCATGCCCGGTGAAAAGGGTCAATTGTGTATTGAAAGCGCGATGCGTGACAGGGATGCCCGCATACGCCGGGCCGGCCAGCGCCGAACTGACGCCGGGCACAATCTCGAACGGCACGCCCGCCGCCGCCAGTTCCGCCGCCTCTTCGCCGCCGCGGCCGAAAACGAAGGGATCGCCGCCTTTCAGCCGCACGACGCGCTTGCCCGCCTTCGCCTTGGCGATCAGCAGCGCATTGGTCTCGGCTTGGCTGAGTGTGTGGTCGCCGGCCTTTTTCCCGGCGTAATGCAATGCCGCGTCCGGCCGGCAATAGGCGAGCAATTCTTTGGCGGCGAGATAATCATAAACCACGACCTCCGCCACCTCCAGGCAGGCGCGGCCGCGCAGCGTGAGCAGGCCGGGGTCGCCCGGTCCCGCGCCCACGAGCGAGACGAGGCCGGGCGGAGGGGTGGAAACGGAGGCAGGTTTGGAAACAGGGTCGGACAAAGCCATGCCGCTCTTATAGCCCATTTCCGCGCGCGCCACACCGGCCTGTTGCAAACGTGGTTTGACGCCTTCGCGCAGCCCGCTTAGATGATCCCCCGCCGTTTTTCGGACGCCGGCGGCATCTTTTTTGCTTCGCGTCCTCTTGTTCATCCATCACCAAAAAATTATCTCTCATGGCTATCAAAGTCGGCATCAACGGGTTCGGACGCATCGGGCGCTTGGTTTTTCGCGCCATCTGCGACCAGGGGCTGCTTGGCAAGGAGATCGACGTCGTGGCGGTCAATGACCTCGTGCCCGCGGACAACCTCGCCTATCTCGTCAAATACGATTCCACCCAAGGCCGCGCCAAGGAGGAAGTCTATTCCAAGAAATCCAGCCCCGACGTCGAGGAAGACGACCTGCTGGTCGTCGATGGCCATGAGATCAAGGCGCTCGCCGTCCGCGAAGGCCCCGCCGCGCTGCCGTGGAAGGAACTCGGCGTGGACATCGTGATCGAATCGACCGGCCTCTTCACCGACGGCGAAAAAGCCAAGGGCCACCTCGCCGCCGGGGCGAAGAAAGTGATCATTTCCGCGCCCGCCAAGAACGAAGACATCACCGTCGTCGTCGGCGTCAACCACGAGAAATACGATCCCGCCGCGCATCACGTCATTTCCAACGCCTCCTGCACCACCAACTGCCTCGCGCCGCTGGTGCATGTGCTCTTGCAGGAAGGCTTCGGCATCGAGGAAGGGTTGATGACCACCATTCACAGCTACACCGCCACGCAGAAGACCGTGGATGGCCCGTCGAAGAAAGACTGGAAAGGTGGCCGCTCCGCCGCGATCAACATCATTCCCGCCTCGACCGGGGCCGCCAAGGCCACCGCGCTCGTCTTGCCCGAAGTGAAAGGCAAGCTTACCGGCATGTCCTTCCGCGTGCCCACGCCGACCGTTTCCGTGGTCGATTTGACCGTCAAGACCGTCAAGGAAACCAGCTACAAAGAGATCAGCGCCGCTGTCAAGAAGGCCAGCGAAACGTATTTGAAAGGCATCCTCGCCTACACGGAAGACGAAGTCGTCTCCACCGACTTCATCCACGACGCCCATAGCTCGATCTACGACGCCGGATCCGGCATCGAGTTGAACAGCAAGTTCTTCAAGCTCGTGAGCTGGTATGACAACGAGTGGGGCTACAGCAACCGCTGCGTCGATCTCGTCAAATACATCGCGTCCAAGGGGCTGTAAGCCCGGCGCTGTCCGGCTGGCGGGAAGGCGCGCGCCTTTTTCCACCGCTCCGGGATGAGGAGTGGCCCCGTCGCGGCCACTCTTCGCTCTTCGCATTTGCATTCCTCCGCGACCCGGCCTCTATCCGGCGATGGACAAACTTGTCATCCACGGCGGCACGACATTGGAAGGCGCGGTGCCTATCAGCGGGTCGAAAAACGCCGCGCTCCCCATTCTCGCGGCCACGCTCCTCACTCCCGAGCCGTGCGTGCTGCGCCGCGTGCCCGACCTCAGCGACACCAATTACATGACGCAGATCCTCGCCCGCCTCGGCGCCTCCGTCGAGCGGGCCAGCGGCGTCGTCGAGGTCCGCGCCGAGAAGATCAAGCCCACCGCGCCCTACGATCTGGTGCGCAAAATGCGCGCTTCCATCTGCGTGCTCGGGCCGCTCTTTGGCCGGCTCGGCAAATGCACGATCTCCCTGCCCGGCGGCTGCATCATCGGCGACCGCCCCATCGACCTGCACCTGCGCGGCTTGCAGGAACTCGGCGCGCACGTCGAGACCAAGGGCGGCGACATCCACCTCCGCCGCGCCCGCGGCTGTGTCGGCAAGGAGATTAACATGCGCGGCAAGCACGGCCCCACCGTGCTCGGGACCGACAACCTGCTCATGGCCGCCGTCCTTACCAAAGGCACCACTATCATCGAAGGCGCGGCCGCCGAGCCCGAGGTCGAGGATCTCGCCGCCTTCCTCACCAAAATGGGCGCGAAGATCGAAGGCGCGGGCACCCGCCGCCTCGTCGTCCACGGCGTGAAAGAGCTGCACGGCGCGGAGCACACCATCATCCCCGACCGCATCGAAGCCGGCACCTTCCTTATCGCCGGGGCCCTCGCCGGGAAGAAGCTCACCCTCAAACGCGTCGAGCCCAAACACCTCGCCGCCGTCATCGAAAAACTGCGCGAGAGCGGCTTCGTCATCGACACCACCGCGCGCGAACTCACCATCCACGGCCGCCAGTCGTGGAAAGGCGGCCACTTCGTCACCGAGCCGTATCCCGGTTTCCCCACCGACATGCAGGCGCAGTTCTGCGCGCTCTACACGCTGGCCGAGGGCGTCAGCGCCGTCACCGAAACCATCTTCCCCGACCGCTTCATGCACCTGCCCGAGCTGAAGCGCCTCGGCGCGGATATTTCCCGCGAAGCCGCCACCGCCGTCATCACCGGCGTGTCCCAACTCAGCGGCGCGCCCGTCATGGCCAGCGACTTGCGCGCCTCCGCCGCCCTCGTCCTCGCCGCCCTCCGCGCCGAAGGCCGCACCGAAATCAACCGCGTGTATCACATCGACCGCGGCTACGAGCACCTCGACGACAAACTCATCCATCTCGGCGCCCGCATCGAACGGGTGCCGGCATGAGCATGCGGGACTTGCGGGTTACTTTTATGCACAACCGGACCATTTTATCTTCCCTTGGCTTCCGATGCGCCGCTTGAACCAGACACCGACCCTCACGATGCGGATCTTGCCGAAAGGCGAGATGCTGCGCGCGCGTTGGGCGAG
>CAZQUC010000385.1:0-4389 GCA_964596095.1 uncultured Enterobacteriaceae bacterium | reverse complement strand
TTCTTTCCTTTCAAGAATTCCGGCCGGATGTTGCAGCCCCGGCGCATTTTTTTCATGCCTACAGCCGCCACCGGTCCGGAGCCGGGATAAAGGGGTGATATTCGATTTTATAGCATAACCAATTGAGAATAAAATGTTTAAAATTTAAAATGAGGGCGCTGCCAACTTTTCGAGACATTCTCCCTGTCTGAGGCGTTGGTTCTGATCGCGGTCGTTGCGCTAGCGCGGGCCTTCCGCAAAGCTGTCCGCGCGATCGCTACCGTCAGGTCCAGGCCTCCGAGGCCGATAAAGTTCCCGACCCCAGGAAGCTTCTCGCGGATGCCGTGCGGAATGCCGCTCGCTAATGATGCGCCCCCGTCATTTACGTGAGGCTCCATCACCAACACGATAGGGGGCGTCATCTGCTTGTTCGTCATTCGTCATTCCCCGCCCAGCCCACCAGCCGCCGTCGCAGCCAATCCAGCGCGGCCTGCGTGGTCAGTGTCTTGAACATTTCCCGCTCGTAGGGGAAGAATTCGCGGCGGGCTTTCGGCGGTCGCCCGCGGCTGGCGAGGCCGATGAAGACGGTGCCGACGGGTTTTTCCGCGCTGCCGCCGCCCGGCCCCGCGATGCCGGTGACGGCCAGGGCATGCTCCGCATCGGCCGCCCGGCGAGCGCCTTCGGCCATCGCTTTCGCCACCGGCTCCGACACTGCGCCGTGGGCGGCGAGCAGATCAGCCGGCACGCCGAGCAGCGTTTCCTTGGCGGCATTGGCGTAGGAAACGAAGCCCCAGCCGAAAACATCGGACGCGCCCGGCATGTTAGTGAGGCGGTGGGCCAAGAGGCCGCCGGTGCAGCTTTCCGCCACCGCGACCGAGGCGCCTTGCGCGCGTAGCAGGCCGACCACGACTTCTTCCATGAGCGCGTCGCCTTCCGTGAAGAGGTCGTGGGGAAACGTCCGCCGCACCAGCGCCTCGGCGGCTTCCAACGCGGTCTCCTCGCCGATGGCCCGCACGATGACTTCGCCGGGCCGCACGCAGTAGCCGAGTTCCTTTACGCCCGCCGCGAGTAGCGCGGCTTCCAGCGTTTCCGCGATCTGCGCTTCGCCGGGGCCGTGGAATTTGAAATTCCGCAACGCGGGCGGAGCTTCCGTGAGCCGGGCTTGCAGCCACGGTTTCACCTGCGATTCCCACATTGGGTAAAGCTCGCGCGGCGGACCGGGGAGCAGGAAAATATCCGGCGTGTGCGTGACCCCGGCGAGGTCGCGCTCCAGCGGCGGCACATGCAGGCCCGGCGCGGTGCCGACGGGATTCTCCAGCACGCGCGCACCGCGCGGCACCATGGCTTGGCGGCGGTTGCTTGGCGTCATGTCGCGATGCCGGCTCGCGAGATACGTTTCGATATGGGCCAGCGCCGCCTCATCCAGTTCCAACGGCAGGCCCAGCAATTCGGCGGTGATTTCCCGCGAAATATCATCGCTGGTCGGCCCGAGGCCGCCGGTGACGAGGATGACATCGCTGCGCGGGATCGATTCCAGCAAGGCCAGCCGGATTTCCTCGCCGTCGGGGATCGCCGTCTGCCGTTGGAGGCGGAGGCCGAGCGGGAACAACTCGCCGCCCAGCCAGTGCGCGTGGGTGTTGAGCGTTTGCCCGAGCAACAGCTCGGTGCCGGTATTGATGAGGTCGATGCGCATGGCGGTTCGGTCAGGGCGTGCAAAAGGCGTTCGGTCACGCCGGAGCGGTCGCGTCATCTTCTTTGTCTCCCACTTCCACTTCAATGGCTTCGCACACGTCGCGCCAGCCGGGAAAGTTCCACGTGTTGGGAAAGCCGCGGCATTGCGCGGGCTTCACGCGTTGCAGCCGGCAGTCGATGCCCTCCAGCCACACGCAGCGGCCGTCGGGATGCTCCAGCAGCGACAAGTCGGACCGGCGGCCGCTGACACGGGTGTGTTGTTGCACGAAGTCGTATTCCGACAGCCCGAGAAACGTCGCGATAGCCACGATGTCCTCATCGGTCAAATGCACGTCGCCAGGCCAGCGGCAGCAGTTCGTGCAGCGCTGGCATTGGTAAAACAGGCGGGGGGATGGAGCGGTGGCGCTCATGAGACGAAGCGGCCGTCGGACGCGGCGGAATGACGAACCGGCGGACGCCCAGTTTACCCGCGCGGCGCATCCCGCAAGCCCGCCGTCGCGACGCCGTGCGGGCAGGGCCGGATTTTGATAAACAAGTTGTGCCGTCTTCCGCGCTGCGGTAGGTGTTACATTTCGAGGGTGGAACTATCGTCGCCCTCGTTTCCTTATGATCGCTGTGGTCAAAGCTCTGTTCCTGGCTCTCGTGGTTGCCGCTGTGGCGGCCACGCAGGTAACGGGCGTGGAGCACGGCTGGGTGTGCGAGTGCTCGGACGCTCCGGTTGTGATGACCACCGGCGATTGCGACTCATCCCAATGTCATGCCGATACGGGATGCGGCGCGAACGATCCAGCGCCGGTCCGCGATTCGGAAGGACGCGGATCGGAGCCGACCGGCGCTCCGGCGGATCATCAGCATGAAAAGCTGGTGCTTTCTCTGGAAGCCCAACACACGGTGGGAGGTCAATTCCTGATCGCCCCGCCGCCGGTGGTGGATGCGCCCGTGTCGCTCTTGTGGGCGGAGCCGAAATGGCTGGTCCAGCGCGTCGGGGAAGGAGAGCCGTCCGCGCGCCCGAAGACGGCGCACCGCGGCCCGCCCGTGCCCCGGGTGCCGCTCGCGACGAGCATGGTGTTGATGGTGTGAAGCCAGGATGAAGACCGTCCGGCGTGAGGCCGGAGCGTGTCTTCACGATCTATGGCGGCCGCGTGGCCGCCGGTCCTGGAGATCGGTCATTCCGCCGAACTCCGTCCTGCACTTCATCATTATCTTATCGTGTTGCGATTTCATTCTCTTGGCCTCTGGAGTCTCTGTATCTCTGGCTGGCTGCTGGCCGCGGCGGTCGCGCCGGCGGCGGAATTCACGCTGGAGGCGTTGCCCGCGAGGGTCCGCGCCGCCAATCCCACGCTGGCGGCGGCGCGCTGGCGCATCGAGGAGGCGAAAGGCCGGCTGCTCGCGGCGGGACGGCGGGCGAATCCCGAAGTCGGGTTCGAGCAACAGCGCAACGTCCGCGGACGTGAGTTCAGCGCGGGCGTGTCGTTGGAACAAAAATTCCCCCTCACCGCGAAGCTGCGGCTGGAGAAGGAAGTCTCCGCCGCCGAGGTCTGGCAGGCGGAAGCGGAAGTGCGCGAGGTCGAGCGGGCGCTGGTGGCGCGGGCGCAGGAGGCCGCCGTGAAATGGCTGGCCCTCTCGGCTCAGACCGAGCTGCGGCGCGAGCAGGCCGACAATGCGCTCGCGCTCGCGGCCTTCATCGAGGAGCGCGTCAAACAAGGCGAGGGCTCCACACTCGATGCCGGGACGGTGCGGCTGGAGGTCGGGCAGCATCGTTATGAAATCAGCCGGCTCGCGGCCGAGCAGGCGCAATACGAAGGCGAACTCCGGCCGCTGCTTGGACTGCCGCCGGCCGAAATGGTGGGCATCACCGGGCGGCTCGCCGATCCTGCCGGCGCCGGGGCACCACCCGGAGTGCGTGTGGAGCAACGGCCTGATTATCAGGTGCTGGAGCGTGCCCAGGAAGCGGCGGAGCGGGCCGTTGATCTGGAAAAATCCCGCCGCTGGGAGGATCTCACCGTGGGGATCGCGGCGGAGTTCGAGCGTGGAGAGGACGCGCCGGAGGGATTGCAGAACGACGGCTTTCTCGGCTTGCGCGTTTCGGTGCCGCTCCCGTGGTGGAACAAGAACGAGGGAAAAATCCACGAAGCCGAAGCCCGCGCCGCACGCCTGGCCAAAGAACGCGTCGCGCTCGCCGCCACCATTCGCGCGGAAGCGGCGGCCGCGCGATCCGACATGCGGGAACGCGCGCGGCTGGCGGTGGAGGAAGCTGGCGCGTTGCTCACGCTTGCGACAGAGCAGCATCAGCGTGTCCAGGCGGCCTACGAGCAGGGCCTCGCGCCCATGACCGACGTGCTGCGAGCACGGGATCAACTGCTCGCCACGCGTAGCGCCCGCTTGGAGGCGGTGCGCGATTACCACCTCGCGCGCCTTCGCCTCGAAACCGCCACCGCGCGGCATGTCTCCAGCCTGCCGTCCTCGTTGGCGGAGCCGCCGCCGAAGCCACCGCCCGTAAAAAAAGTCCCTTCCCGCAGCAAGAAACCATCGCCCGCCAAGCCCTAACCATGATGTCTCTCATTTTCAAAGATGCGCCCGGCAGTGGCGCTTCGCGTCCCGGAAGGCGGGACGCCCGCCCCTCCTTCCTTTGCCTCCTCGAGACCGTCGCGCTCATATGGTCGCCGGCGCTGGCCGGCACGGAAGTCGATCCCCAGCGCGCCGCCGCCACCATCGTGC
>CAZQUC010000384.1:0-4400 GCA_964596095.1 uncultured Enterobacteriaceae bacterium | reverse complement strand
TGAAAACTTGGACTGGAAATGACGCGCGGCGGCGCTTGACTGGCAGGGTGCCCCCGGTTCCACGTCCGGAATGCCGGCCCTCACTATCCGACCCGCCAACTCTATGAAAACCCGCATGTCCCGCTTAATCACCCTGCTGCCCCGGACCCTGCTCGTGGGAGCCGCGCTCGCGTGGCTCGCCCCGATGTCCCCGGCGCTGGCGGAGGAAAAACCCGCCGTCCTGAAGGTCGGCAGCCTGACCTTCAAGCCCGCGTCGCCGTGGAAACTGGGCACCGAACAACGCCCGATGAGCCAGGGCAATTTCGTGCTGCCCGGCCAGGACGGCGCGCCCGACCTGGTGGCGGCGTTTTATCATTTCGGCCCCGGCCAAGGCGGCGGCCTGGAGGCCAACATCAAGCGCTGGGAAGGCATGTTCGCCTCCGAGCCCGCGCCAAAGACGGAGCAGGGCGAACTCGCCTTCGGGGACAAAATGGCCAAGCTCGTCACCATCCACGGCACCTACAAAGGCTCCTCGTTCAGCCCGGAAAAAGAACCCAAGGCCGACTACACCCTCGTCGCCATCATCATCAATAGCGATGGCGGCGATGTCTTCATCCGCCTCGTCGGCCCGGAGAAAGACGTGGCCGCGGCCAAGGAGAAAATCGCCCAATTGGTGGCGAGCGCCGCGAAGTGACGGATTGGCTGGAAATTTTTTGGACAAGAAAATAGCGGCCGAACATTTCTCTTCACTCATTTTTCTGCCGCAAGTCTTCTTGTTTTGAATCTTCCTGCCCTGACTTTTCTTGCTTTCCGCCTAACGGGCCGGGGCAGGATCATGCCGCGACCAGCGTGTGGCGGTGGATGGCGGGATTGACGATGTCGCGGATGAAGTGGTCCGGCGAAAGCGCGTCTTTTTCCGCGAACAAATAAATCCGCTGCGTGATGATCAACTTGTGGAGCGTGAATCCCGGGTCGGCGAGGCCGCGGTAATAGGAAAGGATGGTTTCCCGCTCCAAATCCAGCGCGCCGGGCTTGTAACCGTAGTCCAGAATGTAGGTGGCGCCGTCGAGCGCGGGCGCGGAGCCGAAGTGGACCTGCTGGCTGACTTCCTCGACCAGGGTTTGCTCGACGAACCGGCGCGCGGCAGCTTCGTCGCCTTCGAATTCCAGCGTGTAGCGGCGCGTGGCATGGTAGGTGCAGGGCGCGGCCAGCGGGGAATAGACGAGTTTGTTGGCGTCGCCGGCGTGATCGTATTTGCCGGTGACTTCCGCTTCCAGAATGGCGTGGCTCATGGGTGAACGATAGAAAAAATCCGGGTGAAGAGTGAGGCTCAGTTTTGGCCGACACCGGTGGCTTCCAGGCGGCGGAGCACTTCGGCGTAGCTTTCCATCAACCCGCCGAGATCGCGGCGGAAGCGGTCCTTGTCCATCTTTTCGCCCGTTTGCGCATCCCACAACCGGCAGGTGTCGGGGGAAATTTCATCCGCGAGGACGATCTGCGCGGGGTCGTCACGGAGGCGGCCGAATTCGAGTTTGAAATCCACCAGCGTCAGCCCGGCGTGGGCGAAGACGTCGCTGAGCAGTTCATTGACGCGCCGGCCCGCCGCCTTGAGCCGCTCCAGCTCCTCCGGTGTGGCGAGGCCGAGTTCGCGCACGTGCTCGTCGTTGATGATGGGATCGCCCAGCGCGTCATCCTTGTAATAAAGCTCGACCACCGGCGCGCCGAGCGGCGTGCCCTCGGGCTTGCCAAGGCGCTTGGCGAGGCTGCCGGCGATGACGTTGCGCACCACCAACTCGATGGGGATGATCGTGACCGGCTTGACGATGAGGGTGATGTCGCCCGCGTCGCGGACCAGGTGCGTCGGCACGCCGCGCGCCTCCAGCTCGCGGTAAAGTTTGAGCGTGAGCGCCTTGTTGAAGCGCCCCTTGTTCTCGAATTCCGCTTTCTTTTCGCCGTTGAAAGCCGTGGCGCTGTCCTTGAACTCCATGAGGAGTTCATCCGGCCGGTCGGTGGCGAAAAGACGTTTCGCCTTGCCCTCGTAGAGCAGAGTCATGCGGAGTGTATCGCCGCGCCGAGGCGGACGGGCAAGGGGGGAAATTGGGAGCGCGGTTGCTTTCCCGCGGGGGCGGACAATGATGCGCGCTTCCAATGTCGAAGACCATTTCCATCGGCCTGGCGGGACTGGGCCACGTGGGCGCGGGGGTTTACAAGAACCTCGCCCGCAATGCCGGACTCTTGACCGAGCGCACGGGCCATCATTTCGCGGTGACCAAGGTCGCCGTGCGCGATCTTTCCAAACCGCGCGATGTCACCGTGCCGGCGGCGGCGCTCACCACTTCCTGGCACGACCTGGTGGATGATCCCGGCACGCAGGTCATCGTCGAGCTGATCGGCGGCATCGAGGAGGCCTACGAGCTGGTGCGCGAGGCGTTGGAGGCCGGCAAAATCGTGGTCACCGGCAACAAGGCGCTGCTCGCCGAGCGCGGGCGCGAACTCATCGCGCTGGCGGAGGAAAAGGACGTGCCGCTTTACTTCGAGGCCGCGGTGGCGGGCGGCATCCCCATCATCAAGGCGGTGCGCGAGGCCCTGGTCGGCAACCACATCCAGGCCATCTATGGCATCATCAACGGCACGAGCAATTTCATCCTCACGCAAATGGCGCGCCGGGAGATCGACTACCGCGAGGCCCTCGCCGAGGCGCAGGCCAAAGGTTACGCCGAGGCCGATCCCGCGCTCGACGTGAACGGCTGGGACGCCGCGCACAAGGCCATCGTGCTCGCGTGGCTGAGCTATGGCGTGTGGGTGCGCCCGTCGGAGGTCTTCGTCGATGGCATCGAGCAGGTGAGCCTCGCCGACCTGCGGCTGGCCGCGCGGCTCGGGTATGCCATCAAGCTGCTGGCCGTCATCCGCCTGCACGAGGACCACCGCATCGAAGTGCGCGTGCAGCCCACGCTCCTGCCGGCCACGCATATCCTCGCCAGTGTCAACGACGTCTTCAACGCCGTGGTCGTGCGCGGCGACGTGGTGGGCGAAACGCTCTTCTACGGCAGCGGCGCGGGCCAGAACGCCACCTCCAGTGCCGTCATCGCCGACCTCGCCGACGCCGCGCTCAACCTGGAAAAACAGGCCGGCTGCCAGGGGTTTCTGCCCAGCGGCTATTACGGCGAGGCCATTCCCGTGGATGACACCGTGTCCGCCTACTACGTCCGGCTGCGCGTGACCGACAAGCCCGGCGTCATCGCCCAAGTGGCCGCCGCCATCGCCGCGCGCGGCATCGGATTGTCCAGCATCGTCCAGCCGGAAGTCGAAGGCGGCGGCGAAGCCGACATCATGTTCATGACCCACGCCGCGCCCTTCGGCGAGATCCGCGCCGCCCTGGCTGAATTGGGAGCGCTCGCCTGCGTGATCGACAGCCCGATCCTGATGCGGGTGGAGAATTTCGGGGGGTGAGGCAAAACAAAGCAACCGCCGTGAAATCTCCCGAAGCCAGCGAACAATTGTTTGCCGATGCCTGCCAATGGGTCACGGATAACGATATTGAAGCCTTTTGTCCGAACGACCCCGGCTATTACGCTTATGTGGCGACGTTCAAGGCAATTCGTGCCAAAGGATTGCGGAAACCTTTCGAATGGCCGGCCAAAGGGAATTTTGAAATCAGCGAAACAGTCTGTTTGACAAACTATGCGACCGGCAAGCATGGCGTCAAAGAAATCAACTTCCTGCGGTTCAGGATCTTTACCAACAGTGTGGCCGTGGTGTTGGCCGTGCACGACGAACATTTGTTTGACGCCAACGCCGGTCATGTGGCCGCCCATTTGCTTTCCGATGCGCTGGCGCTGGGAGACAAATCTTTGCTGAATCTGTTGCCTCGGGTCATCCGGGAGTTCGACCGTTCCTACAAAAACTCGTGGATTGAGGGAGCGGAACAGCCGTTTCTGACCCTCGCCTCATTGCTACTCATCTCCCTTGGCCATGACGAGCTATCGAAGACTCCTCGCTTGGCGCGCCGGCTCCTGCTGCAGGACCGGCGTTTCAACAAAGAAGCGGCCGCCCAAGCGGCTCACCCGCGTTTTTTATGGGGTTGTGGTGGGTTGAACTTCTTCCATCAAATGTGGAAAGACCTGGTCCGGAAACATTTCTTCCCGCATTCCGACGATCCCACCTTGCAGCTTCTTCGCACGGAACTGCTGGCCGGCGATGAGGCGGCGGCGTGATCGACCGCCAGCGATGACGTGGCGGGGGCGTCCCGCCCACCGCCGCCGCGGAGGAGGCTCTCCATCCAGCTTTCACGTCCCGGCGGCTTCCGTTTTCCGCTTGTGATTCGGACGGCAAGATTTGACGAAGAGACGAGACGACAGACCTCCGACCGGCCACCGAGAGAGCGTCCCTCGCCAAACCGGACGCGACCTCCAAAACAGCCG
>CAZQUC010000383.1:0-4431 GCA_964596095.1 uncultured Enterobacteriaceae bacterium | reverse complement strand
CCGCCCGTGCCACCGGACGACGTGGCGGACCACGCGCACGCCGTGCCGCCCTTTCCCGGAGCGGAATACGTCGATGCGGCGCTGTTGGAACGCCTGTGGCGCGAGGCTGGCGCGCACCTGGCGCACACCGCGGCCCACGACCCTGGCGGCCTCGAGGGCTGGCTGCACACGCATGCCCCGGCGTGGAAACTTGTCGGCCGCGTAACCTTTCACCTCGCCGAGAACAAACGCGATGCGGAGAAGCCCTTCGCGTTCCTGGCCACCTACGCGGAGGCGGTCACCACCGGCGGCCAATTGCAACACCGCCCGCTGGGCCGCGCGCTGCAAGCCTACGCCGCGCAGCAGGACCGGCAAACCCTCGAAACCCTGCTCTCCCCCGTGCGCGCCGCCGCCGACGCCTGCGCCTGGGTGCGCGAGCGGCTGGAGGATCGCTCGCTCTTCCAGGCCCTGCGCTGGGGACCGTCCGAAGCGTATCGCTTCATCCGCGACCTGCCCGTCCTGCAAGCCGCCGGGCTGGTGGCGAAAGTGCCCGATTGGTGGAAAGGTGGCCGCCCCGCGCGACCGATGGCCACCGTGAAAATCGACGCCGACAAAGCCATGCTCGGGATCGGCGCGATGCTTTCCTTCCGGGTGGAAACGACGCTCGACGGTGAGCCGCTCACCGAAGCAGACTGGCAACGCATCCACGCCGCGCCCGCCGGGTTGGTCAACCTGCGCGGCCAATGGATCGAGATCGACCGCGCCCGGCTCGACCAAGTGATGGACCACTGGCACAAGGTCGCCGCCGCCCATGCCGCCGGCGGGTTGAGCTTTCACGAAGGGATGCGTTTCCTCGCCGGCTTCCATGAACGGCCCGCCGGCGCCGAAGAGGAAGGCGATCCCAACGCCGCCGTGGCGTGGTCGGAAGTCGTCGCGGGAAAAAATCTCCAAACCGTGCTGGAGCGATTGCGCGATCCCGGCGTGCTCGACCCGCCGCCCGCCGTGAAGGCCACGCTCCGACCCTACCAGGAAAAAGGCGTGGCGTGGCTGCGCTTCCTCCGCTCGCTCGGCCTCGGCGCGTGCCTGGCTGACGACATGGGCCTCGGCAAAACGCTGCAAGTCATCGCGTTGCTGACCCTGGAAAAAAGCGCCGCGCCCGCGCTGCTCGTCGTGCCCGCGAGTCTGCTCGGCAATTGGCGCGCCGAATTCGCGACGTTCGCGCCGCAATTGCGCGTCTTTTTCCTCCACGCCTCGCAAACCCCGCGCGACGTCATCAGCGAAGCGCTCGCCGCGCCCGCCAAGGCTTTCGCCGGCTACGACGCCGTGGTCACGACCTACGCGGCGGTGGCGCGCACGCCCGCCTTGGCTGAGATGGAGTGGGCCGCCGTCGTGCTCGACGAAGCACAGGCCATCAAGAATGCCGGTGCCGCCCAAGCGCGCGCGGCGAAAAAACTGCGCGCCCGCTGGCGGCTCGCACTCACCGGCACCCCGGTCGAAAACCGCCCCGGCGACTTGTGGAGTTTGTTCGATTTTCTCAACCCCGGCCTGCTCGGCGGCGCGGCGGCGTTTTCGCAATTGCTCAAGCGCCTCACCGACGGCCCCGCCGCGCCCGGTTACGCGCCGCTGCGCCGGCTCGTGCAGCCATATCTCCTGCGCCGGCTCAAGACCGATCGCACTATCATCAGCGACCTGCCCGACAAGACGGAAGTCCTCGCCCGCTGCGGATTGAGCCGCCGCCAGACGATCATTTACGGCCGGCTTGTCGAACAGTTGAAGAAAGACCTCCACGACGACACCCTCAGCCCGATGGAGCGGCGCGGGCTGGTCGTTTCCTACCTCGTGAAATTCAAACAAGTCTGCAACCATCCCAGCCATTGGAGCGGCGACGGCGTCTTCGCGCCGGAGGACAGCGGCAAATTCCAGCGTCTCGCCGAGGTGTGTGCGGCCATCGCCGACCGCCAGGAGCGCGTGCTCGTCTTCACGCAGTTCCGCGAAATCATCGAGCCGCTCGCCGAATTCCTCACCGGCCTGTTCCGCCGTCCCGGCCTCAGCCTCCACGGCGGCACGCCCGTCGGCCGGCGGCAGGAACTCGTGCGGCAATTCCAGGAACCCGGCGGCCCGCCGTTTTTCCTCCTCAGCGTCAAAGCCGGCGGCGCGGGCCTCACTCTCACCGCCGCCTCGCACGTCATCCACTTCGACCGGTGGTGGAATCCCGCCGTGGAAAACCAGGCCACCGACCGCGCCTATCGCATCGGCCAGCACCGGAATGTGCTCGTCCACAAATTCCTCTGCGCCGGCACCATCGAAGAGCGCATCGAAACCATGATCGAGGAAAAGAAAGCGCTCGCCGCCGATCTCCTCGGCGCAGACGACCCCGGCGGCCGCCTCCTCACCGAAATGAGCAACGAGGAATTGCTGCGCTTCGTCGCCCTCGACGCCGCGGCGGCCACGCTTGCGTAACCCCTCCGCGCGCGCTTCACTCGCGGCCGTCATGAGTTGGGACTACTACGACGCGCAAGAGCGGAAGGAAGAACTGCGCCGCGAACTCACGCGGCGGAAGAAAAAAGGCGAGGTCTTCACCGCCTTCGAAGCGCCCGCCGGCCGCAAGCTCACCCACACCTTCTGGGGCCAGGCGTGGTGCCGGCATCTGGAGAGTTACGCCGATTACGAATACCGCCTGCCGCGCGGCCGCTCCTACCTGCGGCAAGGCCACGTCTATAACCTGGAGATCACCCCCGGTCGCGCGACCGCCGCCGTGGCCGGCTCGGAGCTTTACGAAGTGGCCATCACCCTCCCGAGCCTGAAAGCCACCGCGTGGAAAAAGCTCAAAAAGGCCAGCCACGGCCAAGTGGCCAGCTTGTTGGATCTGCTATCCGGCACGCTGGGCGACGGCGTCATGAAGACGATCACCGATCCCAAGACCGGCCTCTTCCCCACCCCGCGCGAAATCCGCCTCTCCTGCACCTGCCCGGACCACGCCGACCTCTGCAAACATTGCGCCGCCGTGCTCTATGGCGTCGGCGTCCTCTTCGACCGCCAGCCCGACCTCTTCTTCGTCCTGCGCGGCGTCGATCCCGCCGAACTCATCACCGCCTCCGCACAAACCCTCAGCGCCGCCCCTTCCTCCTCCGAAACGTTGGCCGACGCCGATCTCGGCGATGTCTTCGGCATTGAAATGGGGCCGGACCCGGAAGGTTCCAAATAAAAAAACCGGCCCTCCCGATTTCGGAAGGGCCGGCGAAACACACACCATCGTCCGCCTCAGCGAGCGCGGAAATACCGCGCCGTCGGGGCCGTGGTCGTGGTTGTGTAAGGCGAGGTCGCGCCGGTCACGAGCTGCCAATCGACCAGATCGGTCGAGGCCTCCAGCGTGCCGGAGTAGGTGATGGTCACGTTGGCTCCGCTTTGGCTGATGCTGATCGTCGGCGCCGGGCCGGTGGCCACCGTCGCGTAGGCTTTGAGCGCGTCCGGATCGGAAGGATCGTTCACCAAGTGGGCGAACCCTTCGCTGTCGATGGAATACCATTCGGCATTGGCGCCGCCCGCCCCTTCATACGAGAAGAAGCGCACCGGATAGAGTCCCGGCGTGGTGACAGCGGCCAAATAGGTGGACGGCGTGGACAGATAGTTGTCGGACCGGCCGATGGTCGTGCTCTCGATGATCACACTTTCATCCGAGCCGAGCTTGATCTGCAAACCACTCGGAACCAGCGTCTTCAATGCATCGCCATCGCCCTTGCTGATCATGCCCGCCGGAATGGTGATGGTGCTGAGATCGCTGCCATCGCCGCCCATTCCCGCCGGCAAGGTATTCGGATTGTTCTGGTTGATGATGATGACCCCGACCGCGCCGGCGGCTTGCGCCACGCGGATTTTGGCCACGAACGTGCCCGCGCCCCGGTCGATGAGGACGATCTTGCCCGCGCAGGCCGCCGCATTGTTGAGCAGCCCCGGATTGTTGGGATCGTTGACATCCGTGGCGGTAGGCGGATCGGCCACGACCACATCCGCCACGATGGCGGGCGACGGGTAAGGAGCGGCGATGCCACCGAGTTGCGAGCCGAGCACCGAAGGCAGGTAGGGCAGCGCCCGCGCGCTGGCCGCCGGAGCGACCACGCTCACCGCCGGCACCGGACCATGCCCGTAGCTGAGGCGATAGCCATCATCGGCCAACACGGCGAACTGGTATAATCCCGCCTCGGGGAAATGCACCCACGTGAGGGCTTCGAAAGCGTAATCGTCCGTGGAGCCGGTCGTGCCGGGAATGCCCGGAATCGGCAGATCGCCGGGGAACAAGCCGAAATCGACTGGAGCCTGCTCGAAGTTGATCACTTCGGAGGTGAAAAAGCCGCCCACCGCGCCGGTCAGGTCGGCCACATTGCCGCCGTCGAAAGGCGTGCCGGAGACACCCGCCAGGATGCCTTCACGATAATCCAGCGAATTGGGCGAGAC
>CAZQUC010000382.1:3133-4432 GCA_964596095.1 uncultured Enterobacteriaceae bacterium | reverse complement strand
TCGCGTTTCTCAACTCGCCGCCAGGCGCCTCCGCCCCGCAACAACTCTTCGACCACGTCGCGAAGCATCTCGCGCAAAAAAATCCCGAATCCGCCATGCACTGGGCCGCCGCCCTGCCGCCGGAGCGCCGCGACGCCGCACAGACCGCCGTCCTGTCGGAGTGGATCGCTTCCCGCCCGGAGGCCGTGCAGCAATGGGTGCGCGAATTGCCCGCCGGCGAAGCCCGGACGCAAAGCGTCAGCGCCCTCACGGCCCAACTGGCGGAGCAGTCTCTCGAATCCACGCGCCAATGGCTCACCTCCCTGCCCGAGGCCGACCGGCCCGCCGCCGTGGCCGGATTGCAAGCCTCCCGCCTCCTCTCTCCGACAGACCGCGCCGCGCTGGAAGCGTTGGCAAGGTGAGCCGCGTCTATTGTAAAAGAAATCCGCGATCCACTGAAAAACGGGCCGTCCCTACCAGAAGCCCGCCGTTCATTTCTTTCCGCTCAGGATCCGCGCGGCATCTCGCCGAAGAAGCGGCTCATGCGCTGGTAGAGATTGTCATGAAACTCCTTTTTCATCGCCAGCAGCAACTCACGTTTCGCGGGCGTCGTCTCGGCATGGCGTTGCTCTTCTTCCAGCATTCGTTCGTGGAAGGGCTGCTCCATTTCCATGAGGCTGTGGAGGAATTCCGAGCTTCACAGAGGGACGGGCCAAAAAATCGCTGCTATCAGGGGCGAGGGGAAGGTTACCTTGAGGATGTTTTGGCTGCCGGAGTCGGGGAGCCCCCAGCTTCTTCGCCTGCGTCACGCTCTCGGGCGCGAGTTTGGTAAAGGGCACGGTGAAAGGCTTTCCGTCTTTTTCGACCACCACGGCCTCGCCATCGAGTTTGATGCATTTCGCCTGGATCGCCTTGCCATCGCTGGAGGTCCAGGTGAGAAGGGCCGTGGCGGACTTGGCGGGCGCGGGCGCATCCACTTCGACCGCAGGATATCCGTTCCATTCCGGCAAGGTAAAGCCGGTGCTGTCTTTGTAGTAATGGATGGTGAAACCAGAGACGGCTTTCTCAAAGACGTTCTTCTTGCCTATCGCGACGGGTGTTTCACCTGAGGAACTCTTGCCAAAACTGGAAGGCGCCTTTCCTTCAAAGGAAAATTGGATGTTAGCCCATTGGACGCCGGGCAGCCCTAAGGCCGTTTCTTCGGCGATCAGGGTGCCATCGCCGGCGCGTGATCCGTAAAAATTGAAGCCGGCCGGCTCGACGGCGGCGAGAAAGCAGCCGCAGGAAAAATACCACACCTCATCGGCAAGCCGGTGAGCC
>CAZQUC010000382.1:0-3033 GCA_964596095.1 uncultured Enterobacteriaceae bacterium | reverse complement strand
CCAAAACGCGGCTCACGTTGCCTCCAGCCACGCCAGCCCCAGCGGCAGCGGCACGCCCGCATATTCGATATGCACGATGCGCCGCCGACGGTCCGTCAGCCAGCGCCCGGAGGCGTGCAGCAGCAGTGGCCGCATCAGCAACGCCGAGCCGGCGGGCGCGTGGCAGAGGTATTCTTCACAGCTATTGCGCCACCGCCGGATGTCGGCCTCGTCCAGCCGTCCGTGGCGATGCGTGCCCGGCAACACTTTCAACGCGCCATTGGTTTCATCGGCATCGTCGAGGTGCAGACGGAGGGTGAGCATGGCTTCCAAAATCTCCACCGGCGGCTGGACGTGGGTCACACCGTCCTTGACGCTCCACGGGCCGAACCCCGGCTGCTCCACTTTTTGCCGCACCGCGATGGTCACATCCTGATGCCATGGGACCAACCAATTCGCGTCCGGCGTCTTGTCGAAAAAGATCGCCCGCACCGGCACGGGTGGCCCCGGCAGATGCGGCCGCACCAAGGCCAGCAGCGATTCCTCCCGCGCGAGCGCCACCACCTCCGGCTGCGCCAGCATCCCTCGCCGGCCGGCGCCCGGCACCTCTCCCAGCCGCTCGCGCAACCGATGCACGGTCTCGGGATCGAGCACCGCCGGGTGCAGGGCAAATCCGTTTTCGGTCAAGGCGGAGATGTTCATGAGCGACGTTGGAGAAGGCCGCAAATAACCATCCTTTTCCAAAAGGGAAAGAGCGGCGCTTCTTCTGGACGGAGTTGAAGCCGTCTCATCAAACGACACATCGGGTCTTTTTTTCCCTTCAGTCTTCATCCTCCGTCGCGGCTATGCGGCGGAAATGATACAAAAGCGGCGTCAAATGTTACATAATCGTCACATTAAAGCAGGACGAAAAACAGCGGAGAATGAACATGGAATTCATCGGAAAACTCCTTTCCCATTAAAAATCATCTGATTATAAATCACTCGACAGAGAAGCCATATTCTCTTCATCGACGTTTCGTAACAGAATCGTCACGTCATTGACATTGCCGGAGGGATGGGGTGTGGGAGACGGTAAGGCGTCCGAAGTCATCGGCCGGGAGGCGGGAAGCCTTTCGTGTCCGGGGGCTTCGGCGCTGTCGAACGCCTCCCGTCACTCAAACCCATTCATTCCGATGAAACGTCGTTTTTCATTCCTGATGCTCGCCGCCGGGGCCTTGCTGGCGGGAAGTGTGGCCGCGCCCGCCGCCGCGCCCTCGGTTGATCCGGACATCAAACCCTATCAGCCCACCAGCGGGGTTTCCGGCAATCTGAATTCCATCGGCTCCGACACGCTGAACAACCTCATGACCCTGTGGGCCGAGGGGTTCAAGAAAGTCTATCCGAACGTCAATATCCAGATCGAGGGCAAAGGCTCGGCCACCGCGCCGGCGGCGCTCATCGAAGGCACGGCCCAGCTCGGCCCCATGAGCCGGGAGATGAAGAAGGAAGAAATCGATGCCTTCGAGAAAAAATTCGGCTACGCGCCGACGCCAGTGAAGGTGGCCATCGACGCGCTGGCGGTGTTCGTCCACAAGGACAACCCGGTCAAAGGTTTGTCACTCAAACAAGTGGACGGCATTTTCTCCTCGACCTACAAGGCCGGGGGCAAAAATCTCGCGATCTGGGATCAAGCGGGAGTGGCGAATTGGAAGGGCAAGGCGCTCTCGCTCTACGGCCGCAACAGCGCCTCGGGCACCTATGGTTACTTCAAGGAAACCGCGCTCAAAAAGGGCGACTTCAAATCGAGCGTGAAAGAACAACCCGGTTCCAGCGCGGTCGTGCAGGGGATTTCTTCCGACCAATACGGCATCGGTTATTCCGGGATCGGCTACCTGACTTCCGGCGTGCGCGCCCTGCCGCTGGCGGAAAAGGACGGTGGAAGCTTCGTGGAAGCCACTTACGAAAACTGTCTGGATGGCAGCTATCCGCTGGCGCGATTCCTGGTGGTCTATGTCAACAAGAAGCCGGGCCAGCCTTTTGATAAACTGACCTCGGAATTCCTGAAATTCGTCGCCTCCAAAGAGGGGCAGGAGATCGTCATCAAAGACGGTTACTTCCCCATCCCGGCCGAGGTGGCCAAGGAAGACGCCGCCGCGCTGGCGCAGAAATAGCCGGCCTCCGCGCGGAGGAGCGCGGGCCATACCGGCATTCAGCCCTCCTTGTTGATTTTCATTCCGTTCGATCCCATGCCCGGTCCCGTTCCCGAACGCTTTCTGGTCGCCAAAGGCACGCTGCGGTTCGACCGCCTCATGACAGTGGTGATCCGCGGTGGCGGCGTGGGCGTCGTGCTGGCGGTCTTCGGCATGTGTTTGTTCATCCTGGCCGAAACGCTGCCGCTCTTCCGCAAGGCCAAGGTCAAGGAAACCGCGGCCTTGACTCTCGGCGAAGCCGCCACGGCCACCGGGGGCGGCGCCAAGGTGATCGGCCTCGATGAATGGTCGCAACTGCCCTTTATCTACGATGGCGCGAAGACGGTGCAATTCTTCGATCGCGGCGGCCAGGCGCCGCCGGTGGTCAAGGAAGTGGCATTGCCCGAGGGGGTGACGGTTTCCAGCTATCGTTACCATCCCGGCGAGCAAAAAATCTTGCTCGGCACCAGCGACGGGCGCGTGGGGTCGTTTTCCATCCGCTATCGCTCCGAAGTGAATGCGGAGGGAACGCGCGTGACCACGGCGGAGGTGGAGACGGGCGAATTTTACGAACTCGGCACGCCGGGACTGCCGGTGCTCGATCTCGACTACGGCGGCGCGGGCCAGGAGCAATTGTGGGCGGCGGTGCAAGAGGAGGACGGTCGCAAGCGCCTCCGCGCGCTGCTGCTGGAACAGAAGCGCGGCCTGATGGGACGCGGCAAAATCGAAGTCGTCGCCACGCTGGACCTCACCGACCAGCTCCGGGACGAGCCGGCGCGGATTCTCGTGCCGCGCACCGGCGATGCCGTGATCAGCGCGACCACCGGCCATGAGGTCGAGTATTTTTTCCGCCGTGATGACGCGCTGGAATTGCGCCAGCATT
>CAZQUC010000381.1:0-4433 GCA_964596095.1 uncultured Enterobacteriaceae bacterium | reverse complement strand
CCAGCACGACGATCTTATCCTCGTTGGCCTCGCCGGGCTTGATCTGCGGATACGTCTCCGACGACGCGATCCACAAGCGCCCGCGCTGGTCCCAATTCATCTGCACCGGCTTTTTCAGCATCGGATCGGCCGCGAACAAGTTCACCTCCAGCCCCGGCGCGAGCGAGAACGAGGCGCGTTCGACCTCGGGATCGGGCACCGGGATGTCGCGGAGATCGTTCTGGGCGAAAGACACACCCGCCATCAATCCCCAAGCCGCCAGCCCGCCGGAAAAAACCGGCAAGCGGAAGCAACGAACGGAGCGGCAGCGGCGGCGGAACAAGGGGTTCGACATCATGACAGAAAGCGGCGGGATCATTCCCGGAGCCGCCATGATGAAGCGCGGCCCCCGCCGGCTCAAGCGACTTGGCGGCCAATCGACCACATCGGGGATTTGCCGAGGCGCGGTTTATGACAAGCAAATTGAGCACAGAAAAATTTAGTATGGAAAATATTTATATATTATTTTCTTTTAAGAAATTTTTCTGTCCTCATCTTTCCTGCCATAGAGATTTTTAAATAAAATTGTAGCCATTTTATTGGAATGTGGCAGAACGGAGAATGAAGGCGCTAATCTCGATGGATTTGCGCGAGCGCCTCCCGGCCGCCTACGACAAGGGGACCTGCGCACGCGCGAAGAAGTGGCCCGGCGCTTTGAGGTCTGCCTGACCCTGGCCGAACGGCGCGAAGCCCTGGGGCTGGACTGCACGCGGCCCGCCCCCCATTATGACCATCCAGAGCGCTACGGACAGGCGAGACGCCCACCGGCGGCACAGGCCGGGAGGCCTGCGTTACGGCGCGGCCAGTCTGAAAAACAACCGCGGCGCGCCGGAGACGGGCACGCTCTGCGTCGTCTGGCTCTCGCTGCCGGCGACTTTGGTCCACGAGCCGTTGGCCATCGTGGGACTTTGCCAGAGGGCGAGGCCGGTGCCGGCGGGCCAGGTGAGGACGGCGTTGACGCCGTTGCGCGTGATCGTCAGCACGGGCACCACCGCGTTCGGGTCGGTCACCCGATAAACGTAGGCCGCCCCGATTTCGGTGTTCACGCCATAGGCGCCGACGAGCAGGGTGTCGCCGCTCAGCGCGGTGCTGATGCCGAAGCAGTCGTTGTTGCCCCGGTCTCCCACCGGCGCGGTGTGGTTGTCCCCGAGGTCCGAGACCCACTGCGCGCCCTGCCGCTGGAAGAGCCGCACCCCGCCAAGCCGCGTCCCGTTGCCGAAGGCCCCCACCGCGATGACATTGCCCGAGACCGCCACCGATGACCCGAAGTGATGGCTCGCGGTCAGGCCGCTGTGGCTCAACTGCGCCGCCGGGCCGTTGCTCCAGGCCGTGCCGTTGTGAGTGAAGACATACGCGGTGCCGACCGCCCCGGCGGTGGCTCCCGTGAACCATCCCGGCGGGCTGGTATTGCCCGTCACGGCGGCGCTGCCATCCATCGCCACGGAAAAGCCCAGGCCCTGATGTGCTCCCGGAATCGTAAAAAATCCCGCTGGCGGGGCAAAGAGTTGATACACATTGTAAAACGCGATCAGCCCGCTGTTGGGCAGTGTGGTGGTGGTGCCCGGTATCGGATAATCATATCCCGGCGCGCCGACGATCAGTTTTCCCCGGGACAATGCCACCGAAAACCCGAAATTCGCGCCCGCCTGGGGAAAAAGGCTGGTGATTGCCGCCGGCAGGGCTTCCCATAAATCGGGGAAAGGCTGGTAAAGCCACCACGCCACCACCAGACCGGACCCGCCGCCAGCGCCGGGCGCTCCCGCAGCCACATAGCGGCCATCAATGGCCACGGAGCGACCCAGCTGGCTCCCGTTTGACGGCCCAACGAACGAATAGCGCCGCGTCCAGATGTTGTTGGCGTATTCGAAGATGGTCACGCTGCCGCAGTCCGTTTTTCCATCCTCGTCGTCGTAGTCCGCGCCGACGGCGATGAGGTTCCCTGAAACCCCGACGGACACCCCGAAGCGGTCGTGCGCCGCCGGAAGTGGCCGGGTCAGTCTCCGCTCCGCCCGCCACGTCGTGCCGGTGCGCCGCATCGCCCACGCCGCGCCCGCGCTGGTCGCGCCTGTGGTATCATGATCCAGCGCCCCCACCACCGCCACGTCGCCGTCCAGATCGACATGCAGACCGAAGTGGTCGTCGGGCAGGAGCGGCAGGGCACTGGACACGCTATCAAATAAGTAAGCTTCGCCGTTAACGTTCATTCCAATCCCTCCAAACGCCCCGATGAGGGCGGTATCCCCGTTCAAAGCCACGGAAAAGCCGTAATTATTGCCCGAGAAAGCGGTCAACTTGGCCTTCTCGGTCCAGGTGCCACTGCTGCTCCGCGCGAACAGGTAGGCCGCGCCGGAATTTATTGCTTCTCCGATGAAAGCGGTATCCCCACTCAAGGCCACGGAGACGCCGAAACCCACCACAGTGGTGCCCCCGCCCAAACCAGAACCGGAAACGGTCAGTTTCTGCGGCTCGAACTCGGTCCAAGTGCCGCCGCCGCGCGTGAACACGTAGACCGCGCCGGGGGCACGGTCTACATTGTCTTTTCCCGAAGCTCCGATGAGGGCGGTATCCCCCTCCAGAGCCACGGAACAGCCGAACAGGTTATTGAACGTCGGATCGGGGGCAGTCAGTTTCTCCGGATCGGACCAAGTGCCGTTACTGCCGCGAGTGAACACATAGGCCACGCCGGAGCCACTACTCATGTTATCAGCCCCTACGAGGGCGGCATTCCCATCCAAGGCCACGGAACGGCCGAAGTTGTCGAGCGCTTCCGCATCATTGGCGGTCATCTTCTCCTCCACGCTCCAAACCGATCCGTTGCGCACGAACACATAAACCGAGCCGGAACTCTGACCCGCATCGTCATCGTATGGAGACCCAACGAGGATGGTATCGCCATCAATCGCTACGGAACTGCCGAATTCGTCTCCCGGTGCGCCATCGGAGGCCAAGAGCTTGCCCTGCTGCGTCCAAGTGCCGCCGCTGTCGCGCCCGAACACGTATGCGTAGCCGGGGGAGTTCAGTGTGGTGGTGGAAGCCCATTTGGCCCCGATCACGGCGGTATTTCCGTCCATAGCCACGGAATAACCAAACATATCCCCCGCCGTGGCATCCAAAGCATTGAGCTTTTGCCATTGGGTCCAGCCACCGCTACTGTCACGCACGAACACATAGACCGAACCGGGATCTTGAGGCTCGACTCTATCTACCGGAGCCCCAATGAAGGCGGTATCCCCGTCCAAAGCCACGGAAAAGCCAAACCAATTCCGGACGCCGGGATCGGAGGCGGGAGTGAGCTTCGTTTGCCCGCCAAGCTTCGCCTCCAGACTCACTACCAGCGGATCGATGGTCACAGGATAAACGGCGTCCTCATCGCGGACGGAGAAGCGCAGGCCGATGGCGGTGGGGCGCATGGCGGCGGCCAGTTCCTTGCCGGTGGCGTCCCAGACTTTCAGATGGCGGTAGGCGAGCACCGGCTGATTGGTCGCGGGATCGGAAAAAACCAGATCGCCGGAAGAAGGAAGGGGGCGCAGGCGTCCCGCCTGCTCAGCGTCGGCCTGCCCGTCGTCGGCCTGCGGAACGGCCTCCGCGCGCAGCCCCTCCAGGGCCACGTCGAGCGAGAACCCGCTTTCCCCCGCCCCCGCCGGCCGCGCCGCCACGGTGAAGCCGTGCTCGAGACCCTCGGCGCGGTTTTCATACCATTCGGTGAGGCCCGGCGCGGCTTCGCGCTCGGCGCGGGTGCCGGTGGTCTGCCAGGGGGTATGGGCCGTATAGGCCCCATAGGGCGTATAGGGCCTATCTACCAGCCGCAAGGTGCCCTGCCACGTCTTCCCCGGCAAGCTGTTGCCCAGCCGCACGCTGCCATCTTTCAGGAAACTCGCGTGGAACTTCTGCCCGGGATGGGTGGCTAAGTGGCTGACGCCTTCGTTCTGCGGAAGCGCGGCCTCCGCCTCCGTCAGCGGCTCCACCGCGTGCATCGCCGTGAAGATCGCCTGGTGCAGCGAGGCCTGCTCGCTGGGCGGGAGTTCTTCCATCTTTTGCGGACGGAAGGCGGGCGTCTCCAGCGGCGGCGGCAGGTCTTCTTCCGTCTCGGCGGGGGGGCGGCCAGGTCCCATGGCGGGCAGAGTCTCCACAGCCACGACCGGACGCGGCGGGGGTGTTTTCGCGGGCGCCGGTTTTTCCGGGAGTCCCAGCCACCCGCCGAGCCCCAGTAGAAGCAACAGGCCCGCCACCGCCAGTCGTGATTGATACAGGCTCAAGGCCTGGCCGTTGGTGATGAGAGACAGGTGATTTTTCATATGAATATATGTATGAATTACCATGTATCTCCTACGGATTTGAGGGCTAATTATGACAAACTTTCCGAAAAAAATTCTTCGCCACGCGCGGAAAAGAGG
>CAZQUC010000380.1:0-4448 GCA_964596095.1 uncultured Enterobacteriaceae bacterium | reverse complement strand
TGACCCGGCGAAGCCAGCGAAATGTTTTAGTTCAAGCGTTCTCCGCTCCTAGCCGTGGTGGCACACGCAGCCCCACGCCGTGGTGCAGGCGCGCGCGGGCGTCATGGAATATCCCCTCCCTGCGGTGGGCGGGACGCCCCCGCTACGGTTCACCGGGCCGGCTCCGCTTTGGCCAGGAAGGGGGCGGCTTCGGCGCGGATGGTTTCCAGAGCGGCCTTCATGGCGTCGGTTTGCAGGAGTTTGTCCACCACATCCTTGGCCAACAGGCGGCCGGCTTCGGTGTCGGAGGGGAAATGCACGCCGCCCACGATGCGGCCCCACATCACCCGGCGGATTTGCCGGTCCAGGGCCTCGGCGTGTTCGGGAAAAGCGGCGCTGAGCACGAACTCGGGCACGGCGATGCCGAAGGTATGCCCGCTCGGGTAAGAGCCGGCGTCTCCCGGTTTGCCCACCACCGGCGCGATGGCGGTGGAGCGTTGGTAAGGCCGCGGCCGCTTCCAGTGTTTCTTGGCGTCGTTCAGGACCGGCGCGGTGATCTTGCTGATCTCGCGCAGAATCGCGGCGGTCTGCGGCAGGTTCTCGCGGCGGAACCACTCGCCGAAGACCGTGCGGTTCATGGCGAAAACCGACGGCCGGCTCATCTCTTCGGCCATTTTCACCTGCTCCGGGGTGCGGTCGGCCTGGACGTAGAGCAGCACGTGTAGATCGGCCAGCCCCGAGGGCGTGTCGTCCGCGGGTGGCGACGGCAGCACGGAGAAATCCGCATTCACCGGCAGGGTGATCGGCTGGAGCGGCTCTTCGGCGGAAAGGGAAGCCGTGACACCTGCGAGCAGGCCGGCGGCGGCGACAACGGAAACGAAACGGCGGAACCAAAAAGATAGCGGCAACATCGGGCGTGTGGTGGTATGAAAACGACCCTCATCGGTCGTTCCCCGGCGAATGTTCCGCCGCCACGCCGCGTGTCAATCCACGCCAGGCGTCGGGAATTGGCCGAGAGAGACCTTTGGTGTCAGGCCTTCGCAGCGTCGGCAATGAAATGGCGATGAAGGGATGGGATCGCCGATTGTTTTTTGACGCTTTGAACGCCGCCGGGTATCATCACGGCCGCGGTCATGAACAACACATCCCTCTTCCGCCGCCTCGTCGGCTCCTTCCTCGCGCTGTGGAGCGTCGGCCTGGCGTGGCTGCCGGCGCAGTTGCCTTTCGCGCCGCCGAACGATTTGTTCGCCGCCCGAACGATCCTGCCTTCTGAGGAAACGGTGCGGGTCAGACAGGAAGTCTTTATGGCCAGCGCCGAGTGGGGCGAGCCGCACCGCAGTTCGGGGCGGTCGCTGTGGTGGGAATGGACCGCGCCGCGCGATGGATGGTGGGAGTTGATCGTGAATCCTTCCTACGATGTCTCCGGTGCGAGCCGGCCCTCGGCCAGCCTTGATGTATTTACCGGCACGCAGATCGACCGGTTGGTCACGGCGGATAATGGGGGATGGGGAGCGTCCACCATTGCCCATCGCCGTCTGGTGGCTGCCAAGGCGGGCGTGGCGTATCAAATCGCGGCCTGGTGTCATGGTGGTTCCTACGAGGTTCCCGATTTGAGTTGGGTGGCCTTCACGCTCCAGCCCGCCGTATTGGGCAGCAATCGCACCGTGGAAACCCGCCAGTCTCTGACGGTGGTGCCCGCCAACTATCCCATGGAATGGCGCGGCGAGGCTTGGAGTCATGCGCCGGAGCGCGATCCGTTGCCCGAAGGGGACGGAGGACCGGCGCTTTATGGGCCATTGTGGTGGGAATGGACGGCTCCCCGGGCAGGCCGGGTGCAAATTACCGCGAACCAACTCCGGGTGTATCGGGGAACCGCGATCGATCCTTCGCGTTCGGTCCCCAACTCTCTATATTCCTACGGGGGACATGCTTACGCCGACGTTGCCGCCGGGGAGACGTTGCTCATCGGCAGTGGGGCGGGCACGCGCGGGGAAGCGGTGCAATGGCATATCGTGCAGGTTCTCTATGAACCGCCCGCCCCCACCACCATCGCCCCCGTGGTGCTGGAAGGGTTGCCCGCGCAATTGGGGCCTTACGATGCGGGTCCGGCTCCTATTATATATGACAGCAGCCATCCGTGGATTTGCCCGATCAATGGCTGGGTGGAATTTGACGGGCGTGGCCTGGCCCCGTGGCGGCACAGCTTGATGCAAGGGTCGGTCATGGAGCCCGGCCTCGAAGTCGCCCCCAACATCCTTCGGGAGGGGCGCTATTATTTTTGGTCCAATGCGGGACCGTATCAAATCCATGCGGGCGGCAATCCCTGGCCCGAACCGTATGGCTTCACCTTGCGGGCCGCCGATTTGCCGCCGCCGGTCAATGACACCGTCGAACAGGCCACCGATCTCGGTCTGACGGCGCAGGCGCACACTCGCGTCTCCCTGTTGGGCGCGACGCGCTCGCTGGGCGATCCACCCGTGCCAGCTCATGAGCGCCCGCGCCCGACGGTATGGTATCGCTGGCAGGCTCCATATCAAAACACGGTAGGTCTCTTCGCCGGAGCGATGTCGCGGTCCATCCAAGTTTTCCAGGGCGCCGACCCGGTGACGTGGTCCGAAGTGCCGGTGCGTTATGTCGAAACGAATGAATTTCATCCCATCCATGCCCGGTTTTCGGCGCGGGCGCGGCAAGTCTATTATTTCTGCCTCCGGGGATACGACGATGACTTCGATGTGCGGCTGCTGGCCGCCGAGGATCCCGCCTATGTCTCGGCCCCGAATTTCGCCCACTTGATGGAAATCCCTTGGGGCGAATTCCGCCAGACCACCTGCGATGACAACCCTTCCGTTGACCCGCGGGGCGCGTGGTTCAAAACGACGGCCGCCGCCGAGGGCTGGCTGCGCTTCACGGCCGATTGGGGCGCGCCCGAGGTGTGGGCCGGTCCGTCATTCTACAACAAGCAACGGATCGAGGTGGAAGGCGATATCTTGCCGACACGCGCGGGGACGACGTATTGGTTCCATAGCAAGATCGACGTGGCGAGCTCCGGCGCATGTCCTTGCACGGTGCGGCTGGTCTTTTCCCCCGCCCCTCCGGCCGGCGCCGTTCCCGCCACCGCTATTGATCTGGGCGAGATCAAGGGCGCGGAGACCACCTTGCATCTCTTCGAGCGGGGGGCCGAGGAAATCTGGGTGAAGTGGAAGGCCCCGCCCGGTCCCGACGCCGTGCATCTCTTTTCGCTTGCCAATGACTTCGCGGCCTTCGAGGGCGGCGCGGAGGGACCGCCCATGCGAACTTTCCATCCTGACGGGGTCACCAATTCCGCCCGCAATTACCGGGTCGTGGCCGGCCGCACTTATTATTTCCGCTTGCGGAAAACGGTGAGCAATGGGTGGAAGGGTTCTTTGACTCTGACCACCAAAGTCATCCAGGCTGCCTCCAATGATCGCTGGGAGCAGGCCGCGACGTTGGAGGGACTGGACGCGACCGCCTACGTGGCCGCCCATGACGCGGACTCCCTCACCGTGCAGACCCTTTCCGCCGAGTCTCAGGAACCGTTGGCCCAGGCGGACCATCCCGCCGCGGTTCATTCCGCTTGGTGGAGGTGGCAGGCGCCCGAATCCGGCTTGGTGACCGTGGCCAGCCTGGCGACTTCCGCCCGCTATCGGGACCGAGTATGGCACACCGCAGAGCGGGACTTCGCCATTGCCGTGTATCAAGGCCATGAAGTGACGGCCGCTGGTCGTGTCGAAGGCCTGGTCACTCCCCATCGTGATCGGCGCGTGTATCCCACACCGCGAGGTCATCGCCTGACCTTCCGCGCCATGGAGGGTGAGACTTATTTCCTCCAGGCCGCCACGCCTGATGAATTCGGAGGATTGACCGTCAGCGTTGAGCGCGCCGACGAGTATGAAAGGTGGGTTTTCAACACTCCCGGCCTCGACCCTGCGGAAGGCGGCCCGGACGCTAATCCCTCCGGCGATGGATTGCCGAATTTGTTGAAATACACCCTCGGTCTCCATCCCGCCTTCCACCTCAATGACGATCCCGACCGTGACCGCGCGCCGCAATACACGCTGGCGCCCGACGGCAAGACTTGGCAGGTGCGCTTCTGGTCGGAGCGGCTGGATCGCAGTTACTATGTCAATGGCGGAGCACCGTATTACGGCCCTTGCGACGCGGCTCAGGTCAGGGTGGAGCGTTCGTCTGGTTTTCAGCGGTGGCAAAAGATCGACGAGGTCGAGCCGCTGGGCGACAACTGGTGGCGCGTGTCGTTGCCGTTCGATGATCAACAACCGCAACAATATTTCCGCCTGCGTGCCCGGTGGTGTCCCAATCTCCCGCCACAGTAATAGTCTCGCTTGGAACGGGCGCGGCCGGTTGATGGAAGTGGCAAAAGCGCCGTGTTGTTTCCACGCCGCTCAATCTCCGCTTTGCATTTTCGCGGCCGTCACTCCATCCTCTCCGCA
>CAZQUC010000379.1:0-4462 GCA_964596095.1 uncultured Enterobacteriaceae bacterium | reverse complement strand
GAAGGCCGTGGTGGAGTGCGGGTGGACTTGCTGGTCGATGGAGAATTGCACGAATGGTATGATATCTCCTCCGCGGTCGGCAGTTTTGCGGTTCCGCTTGCCGGGATTCCTTTCAATCAAAAGGTGGCGGTGTGCTTGACGAACACGGGCAGAACCCCTTTGGATCTCAGCGTGCCCGTCGATGCCATCGCCCTCGAAAAAGTGAGCTTGGCGGCCGGGGAAACCCGGGTGTGGGGACTCTTCGTGACTGACGAGGATATGAGCAACTTTGGCTTCCGCAATTTGGAGTTGGTGCCCCGGCTTCCCGAAACGCCGCCCGTGGTGCCCGAGCCCATAGTGGAAGCTCCCAAGGCCGGTGCCGAAAAGGAATTGGCCATCTCGATCAGAACGGATCCCTTTTATTCCTATGTGGTCCAATACACCGACGACATGAAGAACTGGCAGGATCACCCGAATGGAGTGTTTATCGGCAACGGAGGCACCATTACCTGGACCATTGAGGACATCATCGGCGACGAATCCGTGCCCGGCCGGTTTTACCGCATCGAAATAAAACCGCTGGCCATCCTGGAACTCCCGGCTGTCCGTCCTGTTGGTGTGGATCTCCCCATCGTGAATCGTCTTGGGCGATAATTGATATGGCGGCCAAACGCAAGGATGCTCCGGCCGAAAAGGCCTCCAATCTCCACTTCCTCCACGGCACGGACGAAGCCCGCGTCAAGGAGGAGGCGCTCGCGTTGGTGAAGGAGATCAGCCCGCCGGACGCGGGAGAGTTTGGACTGGAAATCGTCGATGGCGGCGCGGAGAATGCCGATCATGCCGCGCGGATTTGCGGGCAGGTGCGGGAGGGATTGCAGACCTTGCCGTTTTTCGGTGGCGGCAAGGTGGTGTGGTTGAAAAACGCGAATTTTCTGGCGGACACGGTCACCGGCGGCGCGCAGACCACGCTCGAGGCTTTGGCGGAATTGCTGGCGCTGCTGGAAGAGGGGCTGCCCCCCGAGGTGAAATTCGTGCTCACCGCCACCGCGGTGGACAAACGGCGCACGTTCTTCCAGCGGTTGGACAAACTGGCGAACACGCGGGTCTTCGATGTGCCGGACACCTCACAACGCGGGTGGGAAGCGCAGGTCGAGGCCGTCATCACCGAACGCGCCACCGCCTTGGGGCTGACCTTCGACCCCGAAGCGATGGAGTTGTTCATCCTCATGGTCGGGGAAAAGACCCGGCAGGTGGTCAACGAACTGGAAAAATTGGACCTGTATGTGGGAACCGGACGCCGGCGGATCACCGTGCAGGACGTTCGCTCTCTGATCTCGCCGAGCCGAGCCAGCGTGGTTTTCGAATTGGGGAACTGCCTCGGCAATCGGGATCTGCGCCAGGCGCTGCCGTTGCTGGATAAGCTGCTCCAGCAGGGGGAAAACGCCGTGGGCATCCTCCTGGCGGCGATCGTTCCGAAAATGCGCCAATTGGTGCTGGCGGTGGATCTGCTGGAGCGCCACCGGCTGCCGCTGGGCGGCTACCAGGGGTTCCTCCGGGCGCTGGAGGCTCTGCCGCCGGAGGAGACCGCGCATTTGCCGAAGAAAAAGGACGGCAGCGGTCTCAATGCCTATCCGCTGTTTCTCGCCTCCCAGCAGGGCCGTGGGTTTACGGTGGCCGAGCTGCGGCGAGGCTTGCGTGCCTGCCTGCGCGCCAATCACCGGCTCGTCGGCTCCGCCCTCGATCCGAAAACCGTGCTCACCCAATTGCTCGTGGAGTTGCTGTCTCCGCGGGAGGCCTTGCTCAGAAAAGCGTGAACGCGCCCGCGCGCGAACGGCCGGAAGATTCTTCCGACAATCTTCATGCGCGTTTCGCAAGCCGCGTCATGCTTCGATCCCCCTGCTTTTTCGCGTTCGATGGCCGCGCTTCCTTCACTCACCCGGCTCGCCTGGCTGTCGCTCGCGGCGGCGGCGGTGACCATGACCCTGAAACTGATCGCCTGGCGGCTGACGGGGTCGGTGGGGATGTTGTCGGACGCCCTCGAAACGCTGGCTAACTTCGGGGCCGCGCTGGTGGCGTTGCTGACCTTGCATGTTTCCGCGCGCCCGGCGGATGAAGACCATGCCTACGGCCACACCAAAGCGGAATATTTCGCCGTCGCTCTGGAAGGCGTGCTCATCGTGCTCGCGGCGATCGGGATCATGGTGACGGCGTGGGAGAATCTCCGCCATCCGCCCGTGCTCGAACATCTCCGCAGCGGTCTCGGCTTTTCGCTCGCGGCGGCCGCGATCAATCTCGGTGTGGCCCGCGTGTTGTTTCGCGCGGGCCGGCGTCATGAATCGGTGGCTTTGCGGGCCGATGCCCAGCATCTGATGACGGATGTATGGACCTCGGCCGTGGTGTGGGCCGGCGTGGTGCTGGTGGGCCTCACCGGTTGGGACTGGCTCGATCCCGTGATGGGGCTGGCGCTGTCCCTGCACATCCTGATGATCGGCGGCAAACTCCTGCGGCAGGCCGGGCTCGGTTTGATGGATACCGGCCTGCCCGCTGACGAGCTGGCGGTGGTGCAAGAGGTGCTGGACCGGTATCGGCAGGAAGGCATCCACCATCACGCCCTGCGCACCCGGCAGGCCGGGGCACGGCGCTTTATGAGCGTCCACCTGCTCGTGCCGGGGGCGTGGACCGTGGAGGCCGCTCATACCAAGGCCGAGGAAATCGAAAACGCCCTGCGTAAGCGGTTGCCCCGGCTGACGGTGGTGACCCATCTCGAGCCCCTGGAAGATCCCGCCTCCTGGCACGATGTGGGGTTGGATCACGATCCCGACGCGATGGTCGCTCAGAAAAAGAGCGACCCCGCCTCAGAAGCTCCTCGGTAAATCATCATCAAGATACAGAGGTCGATGGCTCCGCCATCGGCTTCAGCTCCAGCCGTGCGCGTCGCGCACTTTGAGCATGGTGGCGAGGATGGTGTTCCAGGTTTCCTGGGTTTCGAGCAGGGCGTTGGGGAACATGCAGCCGTCCCAGCAGATATGCTTGATGCCGCGCTCCGCCGCGCCTTGCAGCCAGTAACCGGAGGCCTTGGTGATGTCGAGTTTGCCGTTAGGGTCGTCCGCGGGGCAGTGGCGTCCGGTCTTGTCGTGGCTCCCGGTGCCGTGAACGCTGCCGTCATTCTGCGCGACGTGAAAGTCAATGGTCCACGGGCGCAGCGCGTCGGTCAGGATGGTGTAAGCGCCCTCGAATTCCGCTTCGGTATAGCCGGGTTGGATGAGACCCAGCGAGCGCACCACCGATCCCACGCTGGTTTCGGTCTCCGTGGCGGAAGGCGGCAGGAGCGCGTCTTCCGGCGCATTGTAGCCGAGGAGGTAGAGATAGGTGTGGGCGAGATCGGCCTGGAACCCGACCGTGTCCGGCATTCCGACGGCTTCCAGCGTGTTGAGCATCGTCCGCCACGAGTGCATGCCTCCCCAGCAGATTTCGCCTTCGGCGGCGAGGCGCTCGCCGTAACCTTGCGCGACTTTCCCCGCCTCGCGGAAGGTGGCGGCGATCTTCTCCGTGTTGCCCGCCGGGTCTTCGGCCCAGTGGCCGGGGCCGTCCGCGGAATCGATGCGGATGACGCCGTATTTCCGCACGCCGTGCTCGTTGAGGATTTTGCCGATGCGGCAGGCTTTCTCGACGGCGAGGACGAATTTCTTCCGGTCTTCCTCACTGCCCATCGCGCTGGCGCCGACCGTGCCGGGCCAGACCGGGGCCACCAACGAGCCGACGGCCAACCCGTGCGCGGCGATCTTGTCGGCGAGGGCCTTGATCGCGTCGTCGGTGGCATCGGGATCCGTATGGGGATGGAACAGAAAGAGATCCACGCCCTCGAATTTCCGGCCCTCGACTTCGGCGTTCGCGGTCAATTCCAACATGCGGTCGAGGCTGATGGGCGGGTGGTCGGTGTCCGGCTCTTTGCCGACGAGACCGGGCCACATGGCGTTGTGGAGTTTCGGATAGGTATGGGACATGACTGGGAATTTCGTGATATGAACGGAGGGGGGAATGAGCCGACAGGCCGGCAGCAACAAGCACGCGGTGGCGGAGCGGCGCAAGTGGCGCGTGCGGGTTTCGCGGGCGGCGCTGTCCAATCGCCCATGACAAACCCGCCGCCCGGCCCAAAAACGCGCTTGCGTGATGCTTTCCGCGCTTAAGAATGCTCACCCCATCCGCGCCGCCGCTTTGTTTATCGGAGCGGGGGCGTTTTTTTTGATTTTCGGCGGGGATCCGCCCTTCGACTTTATTCCATCACCACCGCACACCTCGACACTCCAATGAACCAAATCGCCGCCAAAGTCAGTTCCGTCACTCCTTCGCTCACCCTCTCGATCTCCGCGCAAGCGGCCCGGTTGAAAAAGGAAGGTGTGGACGTGTGCAGCTTCGGAGCGGGTGAGCCCGATTTCGACACGCCCGACTTCATCAAGGAAGCGGCCGTGCGCGCGCTGGCCGA
>CAZQUC010000378.1:0-4470 GCA_964596095.1 uncultured Enterobacteriaceae bacterium | reverse complement strand
CGCTCAACCCCCGGCTGCTGTGGCTGGCATGGCTTCGCCATGACCCCAACCCAAGTGTGTTCGTTAGGAGGCTTATCCCTGTGTGCTCGACCCTCGATCCAAAGCGGCGGAAACCGCCGCACCAAAGAGCGCCATCGTGTCAGCGAGCCGGTCACGCGGCGTAAAACCATGTTTCAGCGGGCTGGCTCATCATCGGCCGGACGAACGGCATTGCCCACTCGTGACCGCGGCGGCGATGCGATGCCGGCGGGCATCGGCACGCCGAACAGCATGGGCCGCGCCGTGCGTCCGGGATCGGCCTCGGGCGCGAGATGGCGAAAAAACAACGGGAAGGAGAGGCTGCATTGCAGCCGCCGCTGGCCGTGGTCGAGCTTGGGATGAAGCCGCATGGCCGCCGTGGTGAAAGGCGGCTGGCGCAGCCGCTCGCGGACGCGGCGGCGGACTTCCGCCAAGTCCAGGCTCCGATCTTTGATGACCGTCTCCAGCGCCTCGAGATCGTCCGCGGTGATATCGCCCCAGAGGCGGCGGTAGAGAGCCGCGGTCACTTCCACCGCCTGGGCGTTCACGAAGTCCTTCCGCTGCGGTGTGGTCTGTTCCCAAAAGGCGATGACGAGCAGGAAGCGCGGCGCCTCGTGGCCGCCGGCGATGGCGAACTGCCGCCGCGCATCCCCCAAGTCGATGGCCGAGCGATACTTGGCGGTCTTGCAACTGACCGGCAGGCGGCCATGCCGCTGATTCGCGTCGGCCGGGATGTCCCAGGATTGCGTGTAGCCCTCCGGCACATAACCCTCGAAAAACGTCTCCCGCACCCATTGCTCGAACACATAACCGTGTCCCTGCGACTCGCGCCGCGCCGCCTCCAGCACTGGCTGGGCCGGCGAATCCGCCACCGCCCCTCCGCTCAGCACCAGCAAGACACCCCACCCTCCCCATCGCGTCCAGCGGCGGAAACGTGAAGGCCGGCTTGGTTGGAAAGACGGGAACATGAATGACAAGACAGCAGAAGCGAGGAAGCGATTTTTGATTAGGTATATAAAATCCATATTTACTCAAAAATCAACTCTGAGTGCCGTCCGCCAACCCGCGTGCGGGCGCGACGGATTCCCTTTTATTTTGCGAACGGGCTGCGCCATGGTGGGCACGCGGCTTCCGCCGGAGCGGACCGCGAGGGATCACGATGAAGAAAATCAGCCGCAAGGATTTGGCCAAGATGTCCACGAGCGAGGTGATGGCCGCCGCGCGCGTGCCCTATCAACGGCTCATCCGTTATTTGAAACCATACCGGCGGCGCTTCGCGCTGGGGATTTTACTGGGCGTGCTGGCCGGCGCGACCAATGGCGGGCTGGTCTGGGTGACGCGCCACGTCGGCAATCAGGTGCTCTCGCATCAAGAGCCGGCCGCCTCGCCGCCTTCGCATGGCTTGAGCTGGCCCTCCTGGGTGCCCTGGGCCAAAAAAAAGCCAGCCCCCGAATCCGCGCCGGCCATCGAGTCCATTGAGCCCAGCCCGTCGATTTCATCCATCTCTCCTACCGAAACCGCCCCGCCCCACCGCTCCACTTTGGCGGATGTCCTCTGGGTCTGCGCGCTCATCCCGGCGCTCATGCTGGTGCGGGGACTGTTCGGCTACCTGAACGCCTATTGCATGCACTGGGTGAGCCTGCGCACCCTCGATGACATCCGGCAGGAGGTCTTCGAAAAAGTGCTCGGCCAATCGCAGGAATTCTTCAACCGCGCGAAAACCGGCGACCTCATCCAGACCATCTTCAACCAGACGCGCATGGCGCAAATGGCGCTCACCCAGGTGTCCAGCGATCTGGTCAAGCAGCCCGTGTCCATCCTCGCCGCGCTGACCGCCATGCTGATGGTGGATTGGAAATTCACGCTGCTGAGCTTCACCATTTTTCCGCTCTGCATCGTGCCGGTGCTGGCCATCGGCAAAAAAATCCGCGCCTCCAGCAACCGCGAGGAGCAGGAGGCCGGCCAGCTCATGAACATCATGAACGAGGCCTTCGGCGGCATCCGCGTCGTCAAGGCCCACGGGCGGGAGGGCTACGAGGCGAAACGCTTCTCGGCGGCCAATCAGAAAATGCTGCGCATGATGATGCGCTGGCGCAAGGCCATGGAACTGACCGGCCCGCTGGTGGAGGCCACCGCCTCGATCGGCATCGCCGGCGCGCTGGTGTATGCCTTCTGGAACAAGATGGGGCCGGGCGATTTCCTCGCCCTCAACGGCGCGCTCATCCTCATGTATGAGCCGGCGAAGAGCCTGGGCAAGCTGCACATCCTCCTGCAAAAATGCCTCGCCGCGACGACAAAGATCTTCGAGCTGATGGATCGCCCGACCGCGGTGCAGGACGCGCCGGACGCCGTGCCGCTGAAAAACGTGCGCGGCCGCGTCGAATTCCACGACGTCAGCTTTGCCTACGAGCGGAAGAAGGCCGCCGCGGTGAAAAACATCGACCTCGCCATCCCGGCGGGCAGCACCTGCGCGCTGGTCGGGCAGACCGGCTCGGGCAAGAGCACGCTCCTTTCGCTCTTGATGCGCTTTTACGATCCGCTGCACGGCCGCCTCACCATCGACGGGCATGACCTGCGGGACATCACCCAGCGGTCCCTGCGTGACCACCTGGCTTTCGTGAACCAGGACGTGTTTCTCTTCCACGACACCATTTACGAAAACATCCGCTATGGCCGGCTCGACGCCACGCGGGAGGAAATCGAAGCCGCGGCCCGCCGCGCCCACGCCCACGAGTTCATCATGGAAAAACCCGAGGGCTACGAAACCATCGTCGGCGACCGCGGCGGCAATCTTTCCGGCGGACAAAAGCAGCGACTGTGCATCGCCCGCGCCTTTTTGCGCGACGCGCCCATCCTCCTGCTCGACGAGGCGACCTCCGCACTCGACAGCGAAACGGAAGCCAACATCCAGGCCGATCTCGACGAGCTGGCCAAGAACCGCACCGTCATCGCCATCGCCCACCGGCTCAGCACCATCCTGCGCGCCGACCAGATCGTGGTGCTGGAGCACGGCGTCATCACCGACATCGGCACGCACCAGGAATTGCTGGGCCGCAGCGAACGTTACCAGCGGCTCTACCACATGCAGTTCGAAATCCCGGCCGAGGCCGCGCCGCAGCCGGTCGCATGAGCCGCGAAGGCGAAGAAAATAGAAAAACCACGAATGACACGAATCGGCCCATGCCAGTGAACATGCTCCTGTTGCTCCCCGGTGGTGCAAGAGCCCGGGCTTTCTTCTCTTCCATATTCATGTTAATTCGTGATCTTCGCGGTCTTCTTTCTCTTTTACGGAAAGACGGCCGGAACGCCATGCAACGAGGGCTGGGAGCCGGCGCGGCCCTGTTGCTGGCGGGCTGCCAGTCGCCGACGCCGCGATCCGCTCCCCCGGCGACGGAAAGCGAGCGGGCGCAACTCACCGCCGCCGTGCGCGCGCTGGGGCCGGAAGTTTCCGCCGAAGAAGCCCGCCGCGCCGCCGGGATCGCCCTGACCGTCACCGCCGCCGCGCGTCAGGAGCACCGCCCGCGCCGCCCCGCGGTGTGGAACAACGTATTGATCAATCTCGGCCTGCGGGACTGGGGTTTGTGCTGGCACTGGACGGAACGGCTGGGACGCGAGTTGCGCGCACAAGACTTCCGCACCCTCGATGTGCATTGGGCCTGCGCGCATCCGGGGTCCGTGCTGCGCGAGCACAATGCCGTCGTCCTCCTGCCCCGGACCTCCACCGATTTCTCCTCCGGCCTCATCCTCGACGCATGGCGCCATAGCGGCCGGCTCATGTGGGTTCGCGTGCGCGACGATCGTTTTCCCTGGCAACCCGACCCCGCCGCCGAAGCGCGCTGGCTTCCATAAAGCGAAGCCTTACCCATAACCATCGCCAGCCAATCCCGCAGGGGTTGTCCGATGCAAGTGGCACGCCATGCTCAAAACATGCCTCTCTCGACTTATGTTGCCGGCACCGGACAACCCCTGCGGGATTGCCGGCGATAAGTGCCGGCCTTGGAGGGGATGATCATGTTACTAAAGAACAGAATAGGCTTGAGCACTTATATGTCAACCATAGTTGACCGTAGCTATCGCGATTTTTTTCACTTTAAGGTCAACGTGGTGGCGTGACGCATGCCATCGCGGCAGAACGGGTTCGGAGGGTTGTCCGGGAACTGGCCGCGCTGCGGAAGGCGGCCGGAATCTCTCAATACCGTTTGGCCAAAATGACCGGTCTGAGCCGCGAAGCCGTGCGGCTGATCGAAGGCGGCGAGCGCAGCCCGACCCTCCATTCCCTGTTCCTCATCAGCGAAGCCCTGGACGCCCGGCTCGGCGGGCTGGTGGAGGAGGCGGAATCCGAGTGACGCGGGGAACGCGGTTGCCGTCGGCGACCACGGGATTTCAATTCGGAGCGAGCGGACATGTCCGTGTTTTGGCCTGGGGTGACATATCACCACCCTGCACGTCCGA
>CAZQUC010000377.1:0-4479 GCA_964596095.1 uncultured Enterobacteriaceae bacterium | reverse complement strand
CGGCTAGGAGCGGAGAACGCTTGAACTAAAACATTTCGCTGGCTTCGCCGGGTCATCGTGCCTGCGGTGGGCGGGACGCCCCCGCCACGGGGATTCTCCGAAGGCGGAACCGGTTGGCGGGACGGGAAGTTTCTTCACGGGGAAACGGAAAGCGGGTATCGTCGCGTCACGTTATCATGAAGGCGCCTCATCCGTTTTCCGATCATCCGGCGCTGCTGGTCAACCGGCGCGTCTTTTTCTCGCGGCTGAGCCTCGGCCTCGGCGGGGCGGCATTGGCGCATTTGCTGGGGAAGGACGCGACGGCGGCCACGGCTGTGGCGAATGGGGATGGGGACGGCGTCTTGGGCAAAGGCGTGCTGGGACAGCCGCACTTCGCACCGAAGGCGAAGCGGGCGATTTACCTCTTCATGAGCGGCGGGCCGTCGCAGATGGATCTCTTCGATTACAAGCCGCGACTGGTCGCCGATAACGGCCAGGATCTGCCGGACTCGGTGCGGCAGGGGCAGCGGCTGACCGGCATGTCCTCCAACCAGGCGCGGCTGCCGCTGGCGGGCTCGGTTTTCAAGTTCGCGCAACACGGCCGCGGCGGCCTGTGGCTGAGCGAATTGCTGCCCCATCTGGCGACGGTGGCCGACGAGTTGTGCGTGGTGAAATCCCTCCACACCGAGGCCATCAACCACGATCCGGGCATCACCTTCTTCATGACCGGCTCACAGATCGCCGGGCGGCCGTCGATCGGCTCGTGGCTGAGCTACGGACTGGGCAGCGACAATGACAATCTGCCCGCCTTCTGCGTGCTGGTGACCAAAGGCAAGGGCGGCCAGCCGCTCTACGCGCGCCTGTGGGGCAGCGGGTTCCTGCCCGCCGCGCATTCCGGCGTGAAGTTCCTCCCCCAGGCCGATGCGGTGCCGTTTTTGCAGAACCCCGAAGGCATCACCCCCGCCGCGCGCCGCCGGTGGCTCGACCGGCTGGCCGAGCTGCATCACGCCGCCTACGAGCGCACGCTCGACCCCGTCATCAACGACCGCATCGCGCAGTATGAAATGGCTTACCGCATGCAGACCAGCGTGCCGGAAGTGACCGACATCAGCGGCGAGCCGAAGTCCGTGCTCGACATGTATGGCCCGGACGTGACCACCCCCGGCACCTTCGCGGCCAATTGCCTGCTGGCGCGGCGGCTCATCGAGCGCGGCGTGCGCTACGTGCAGCTTTTCCACCAGGATTGGGATCATCACGGCGGCCTGCCCGGCGCGATCCGCGCGGAATGCCGGCAAACCGACCAGCCGTCCGCCGCCCTCATCAAAGATCTGAAAAGGCGCGGCCTGCTCGACGACACGCTGGTGATGTGGGGTGGGGAATTCGGACGCACAGCCTACAGCCAAGGCAAGCTGACCCCGGGCGATTACGGGCGCGATCACCACCCGCGCTGTTTCACGGCTTGGGCGGCGGGCGGCGGACTCAAGGGCGGCCTCTGCCACGGCGAGACCGACGATTTCAGCTACAACATCACGCGCGATCCGGTGCACGTCCACGACTGGCACGCCACGCTGCTGCACCTGCTGGGCATCGACCACGAGCGGCTCACCTATCGTTACCAGGGCCGACGTTACCGGTTGACCGACGTGCATGGCAAGATCGTCACGCCGCTGCTGGCGTGACGTGGCGGAGGGCGTCCCGGCGATGGCTGATCGACCTCTCCCGCTCCCGAAGGGCAAGCCCCTCACCCCCGCAGAGCGGAGGCAAGCCTCCGCACTCCAGACGCGGATTGATACGATGAAGCCCTTAAGCTCCCGCCACGCGCACGGCGTGTTTCTTGTCGAGCCGCAGCACGGCGCCGGGCGGCAACGCGGGAGCGGATTTGGGATCGGTCAGTTTCTCGCCATCGACCTGCACGCTCCCTTGTTCGATGAGGCGGCGGAGGTCGGAGTTGGATTTCTTGAGAGAGAAAACCTGCTCGTAGGCGGCCGCCAGCACGGCGACCAGGCCAGCATCGGCGGGCGGCGCGAAGAGCGGCAGCTCGGCGGAGGCGAGATCTTTTTTGCTGAACCGCGTGTCCCACTCCGCACGCGCGGTGGCGGCGGCTTCCGCGCCGGCGAAACGGGCCGCGAGCCGTTGCGCGAGCGCCTTCTTGGTTTCCATCGGGTGTGCCGCCGGATCGGCTTCCTCACCAAAGAGCAGGAGTTGCCAACGGGCGCACAATTCGTCGGAGATGCTCATCGTCTTGCCGAAAATCCCGGACGCGGGCTCATCGACGCCGACATAGTTGCCGTAGCTCTTGGACATTTTCCGCGTGCCGTCGGTGCCTTCGAGCAGCGGCAGCGTCATCACCACCTGCACGGGCTGGCCGGAGGCTTTTTGCAGGTCGCGGCCGACGAGGATGTTGAAGAGCTGGTCGGTGCCGCCGAGCTCGACATCGGCGCGGACCTCCACCGAATCCCACCCCTGCATCACGGGATACAAGATTTCGTGCAAACGAACTTCGGCGCCTTCGTCGAGGCGGGTTTTGAAATCCTCGCGCTGCAACATCTGCTGGAGCGTGACGCGTCCGCACAGCTTCACGATCTCCGCGAAGCCCATCTTGGTGAACCATTGGCCGTTATAGACGATCTCCGTTTTGTCCCGGTCGAGCACCTTGAAGGCCTGCGTGGTGTAGGTTTCCGCGTTGCGCATCACCTCTTCGTGTGTGAGCGGCGGGCGGGTGGCGGAGCGGCCGGTGGGGTCGCCGATCATGGCCGTGAAGTCGCCAATGATGAGCACGGCGTGGTGGCCGAACTCCTGGAATTGCCGCAGCTTCTCAAAGACCACCGTGTGGCCGAGATGGATATCCGGCGAGGTGGGATCGACCCCGAGCTTGACCCGCAACGGGCGGCCGAGCTGGAGTTTGGCGAGCAGTTCCTCGGGCGAATGGATTTTGGCGCAGCCGCGGACGAGCGAGGCAAGCTGGTCGGCGGCGGCAAGCGCGGAAGCGGGTGCGGTCGTGGTGATGGACATGAAAGGAAAAGTTCCGGCGTCTCAGCGGCCGGTCTTGTTGAGCACGCGGCGCACGTCGTCTTCGTTGAGCGTGCCGTATTTGTCGCCGGTGCGCAGGTTGGCGGTGTCCACCGCGCTGCGGCTGATCTGCGAGGGCGCGAGCGTGCGGGTCTCGTATTTCTCGCCCGCTTCGCGATACCCTTTGCGGGCATCGCGGTAGTCGCCGGTGGCATAGGCTTTCTCCGCGTCGCGGAAAGTCCCGGTGCGCGCCTCCTGCCCTTGGTAGCGGCTGGTGGAGGTGCGGGCCTTCTCCCCGTTCCATCGCGCGGTCTGCCCCTCGAAACGCGAGCGATCTTTGGTGAGCGCGCCTTTCTGGTAGGCGGCGGTGTTGAATTCCTGATTGCCCTGGTAGGCGCCTTTGCGGTCCTGGTATTTTTTGGTGTCGAAGCGCGTGGTGCGGAATTTCTGGTCGTCGTATTGGCTACGCTTGGCCTTCTTCATCGCCTCCGGATCGGACCAATTGATCTTTTGCGGCCTCATGCTCTGGCTCAGCGTCGGGAGCGGCTCGACCACCGTCTGCTGGGTCATACACCCCACCGTCCCGCCCGCCAAGGCGAGCAGGCATACGCAAAGAATGGTCGTGGACGGTTTCATGCAGACAAGGCAATCCATACGGCATGAACGGCTTCGCGCAAACGCGCCTTGACGACTTCCGCGCCGGCGAGCCAGGCTGCGGCGGATGAAACTCACCTTTTGCGGCGCGGCGGGCACGACCACCGGCTCCCAACATCTCCTGGAAATCAACGGCCGGCGCATCCTCCTCGATTGCGGCCTCTATCAGGGCCGGCGGGTAGATGCCCGGAAACGCAACCAGCATTTCCCGTTCAATCCCACCGACCTCGATGCCGTGGTGCTCAGCCACGCGCACATCGACCACAGCGGCAACCTGCCCAATCTCGCCAAGCAGGGCTACCGCGGGAACATTTATTGCACCTTCGCCACGCGCGACCTCTGCCAGATCATGCTCGCGGATTCGGCGAAGATTCAGGAGAACGACGTGGAGTGGATCAACAAGCATCACGCGCCCAAAGGCGAGCCGCCGCTCACGCCGCTCTACACCGCGCCCGATGCCGAGAAGTGCCTGCGGCAGTTCGTCACCTTCGATTACCACCGCAAGCTGCCCATCGCGGACGGCGTGGAACTGACCTTCATCGACGCCGGCCACCTGCTGGGCGCGGCACAAATCATTCTCGACCTCACGGAAAACGGCCACCGCCGGCGCTTCCTCTTCTCCGGCGATGTCGGCCGCGGCGACGACGTGCTGCTGCGCGATCCCGAAGTCGCGGAAAACGTGGACTTCGTGCTCATGGAATCCACCTACGGCGGGCGCGAGCACCTGCTGCCGCCGCAGGCGTATGACAAATTCGCGGACATCCTGCGCGACGCCCTGCGCACCCAGGGCAAGGTCATCATCCCCGCCTTCGCGGTCGAGCGCACGCAGCAGCTCAT
>CAZQUC010000376.1:0-4481 GCA_964596095.1 uncultured Enterobacteriaceae bacterium | reverse complement strand
CAAGGAACACGAGGAGAAAACGGCCGCCATCAAGGAGGAAGCGAAAGCCGTCGCCACGGAAAACAAACGGCTGCAACGCCGGCTGACGGAACGCGCCTGGATGGATCAGACGATGGCAGGATGGGTGGCAAAACGGCTGCATTCTCTTGAAAAACGGGTCCGAAGGTGGTTTTAAGTCGGATGAAGGTGGTGCAGATCGGTGATTTTCAGGAGCGCGAGCAGGCGGGTCTTTTCCGGGCCTCGGCGGTGGTCGATGGCGAGGAGGTGTGGTTCGAGTCGGCGGACGTGCGGTTGCAGGCGACGCCCGAGGCATTGCTGTCCGCCTTCCTCATTCCCGCGCAAAAGAACGGCGACGTGCTGCGTTGCGACGAGCCGGTCTGCCCGGAATGGCGGGCCAACATCGACCGGCTGATGGCCATGACCGAGCCGTGGTGGGGCAAGAATTCCCCGCGCCCGCTCGTGCCGATCACGGAAGCGGCGCCACCGCCACCAGTTTCGGTGGACCCGGCGGAAGCCGGACCGGTGCTGTTTTTCTCCGCCGGCGTGGATTCCTTTTTCACCTTGTGCCAGGCCACGCCCCGTCCCGCGGCCTTGCTGAATGTGGCGGGGTTCGACATCAAGCTGCCCTTGACCGAACGCCAGGCCGCCGCCTCGGCCTGCTATCGCGAGATCGCCGCCGCCACCGGCCTGCGCTCGTTGACCGTGCGCACCAATTTGCGCGAGCACTCTTACTTCCAGCGCGCGAATTGGCTCATCACGCATGGAGGCGCCCTGGCAGCGGTGGCTCACTTGATGGGCGGGAGCTATGGGCATTTCAGGATCAGCGCGACCCATCGCGGCGAGGATGACATCGCGCTGGGCTCGCACCCGGCCACGGATCCCTTGTGGAGTTCGCGCGCGGTGACGTTCGATCATTGGGGAGCCGACCATTCCCGGACGGAAAAACTGCGGGCATTGGCCCGCGATCCATTGGCGCGCTCCCATTTGCGCGTGTGCTGGGAACATGCCGGCGTGGCCGCGAATTGCGGCGAGTGCCGGAAGTGCGTGCTGACACGCCTCAGCCTGGCCTGGCTCGGGGAAGAAGACGCGTTCGCCGCCCGCTTCGCCGACGCGCGGCCGCTGCCGGAACTCATCTCCGGATGGGAATATTGGCGAACTTTTCTCAGCTCGGCCACGCTGGATGAAGTGCTGGACCAGCCGGGGCACTTGAGCCTGGAACTGCGCACGCGGTTGACAGCGCACCGGCGGCAACCGGACCGGCCGCTCAGCAAGTATCACGTCCACCGGACGGGCCGGGCCCACGCCGGGAAAGAAGGCCTGCTGCCGGACACGTTGTTCGCTCCCGTGCTCCGCCTCTCCCAAGGCAAGACGGTTTATTACCACAAAGTGGCCGGCAATGTCGGCGACGATCTCATCCACGCCGGCGCGGCCCAACTCTTCGCGCGCTTCGGCATCCAGATGGTGGATCGCCCCGAAGCGGCCGAGCAGGTCGTGCTCTGCGGCGGCGGCAACCTGGGCATTTGGGAGAACTGCGAACGCGAGCGGGAAAAAATCTACGAGCTTTGCCGACGGCGGAAAATTCCCCTGATCCTCCATCCGCAAAGCGTGGCCGGGCCGGGCGTGACCCTGCCCGAGGAGGTGACGCACCGCTTCGTGCGCGACCGCTACAGTCAGCAGCTCTTTCCCGGCGCCCGGCTCGCGCCCGATCTCGCCCTGGCGCTGCATGTGCCGGCGGACGCGGATTTCATCGAAGCGCCCGCCTTCCCCGTCGGCGTCTTCCTGCGCACCGACCGCGAGGGGTTGTTCGGCGACCACAAGGAATCGCTGGGAGATCCGCGTCACGCCGTCGAGCGTGACTGGCGCGAATACATACGGCTGGCCTCGACATTTCACCACGTCATCACCGACCGGCTGCACTTCGGCGTGTCGGCTCTGCTGGCGGGACGCCGGGTGACGTTGCTGCCGAATGCGTATCACAAAATCCGCGGCGTCTGGGAAGCGTGGCTCAAAGACCTGGGCTGCGCGTGGGCCGAAGATCCCTCGCTGGCGCTGGCCGAACAGCCCCGACGGCGGGTCGCCGACTGGACGCGCCCCGCGCCGCGGCCGCCACGGCCCGCCTCCAATGAAGGGCTCGCGATGGTGGCGTGTGTCCACAACGAGGAGGCGTATCTCGAACCCTATCTGCGCTATCATCACGCGCTGGGCGTGGACCGGGCGTATTTGTTCCTCGACCGCTGCACCGACCGCACGGCGGACATCGCGGCGGCCTTTCCGTGGGTGAAAGTCTTCGACCGCCCCACGCCGGAGGAGCCGCATTATTGCCGGACTTACCAAGTGGAATGCATGGACGAAGCGTTGGTCCTCGCCCGCGAAGAAGGCCTGGCTTGGCTGCTGCATCTCGATCCGGACGAGTTCGCCTTCGCCGGCAATGAGGAGGCCGCCTCGTCCGCGGAAATGCACGCCCTCCGGCCCGATCAACGGGCTTCTCCGCAACGCAAGCTGTGGCAGCAAGCCAGCCTCTCACGACTGCTGCGCACCGTGCCGCCTCACATTTTGCAGGTCGTAATGGAAACGCGCGAGGCCTTGCCCCGCCTCCTCGGCGACGAGGAGCCGTTTTGGAAACAGGACGTTTTCCTCCGGCCCGGCGACGACTACCCGCACACGATCCTCGATCCGCAAACCGGAGAGCGTCGGAAACCCAAGAAGTGGCTCGGCCATACGTTGGGCAAAGCGCTCATCCGCACCACCGCGCGCGTCCAAGCCTTCAACGCGCACCGGTGGACCTCATGGCAGGGCTGCCATCCGCCGGTTTTCCCTCAATGCCTGTCCCTGCCCACATGGCAGCGCGGCTGGCACGCGCATTTCCATGATTTCCGGCCGCGCCCGTGGTTGAAAAAATATCGCGCCATCGCCCGGCAGCACGCGCATTGGCCCGATCAGAAGCGAATGGATTTCCCCAAGCTCGAATGGAGCCGCGCCGCCGTCGGCATGGATGAAGCCGCCGCCCGGGCTTATCTGGCCGAGGGCGTCCTCAGTTCCCCGGAGGAAGGCGACGCTCCGGCCAACGGGAACGAATGTCCCGCCGATGGCACGCTCGCACGGCTGCTGGAGGAAATCACCGGCGTGAGCGCGGCGACGACCGCCGCCGCCGAGACTTGAGAGACAGGCCCCTCGATCCGAGACCATGACCACGAAGACCGACCATTCTTCCCCGCTCCGCCAACAGGTATATTGGCAATGCTGCCTCGGCTGCCTGAATTGGCGGCATGTGCCCCATTTCCTCGACCATTACGTGAACCGGCTCGGATTGAACCCCCAACGCGCGCGGTTGGTGGTGCAGTCCAACCGGGAGACGGTCCGCCATCGTCCGGGAATCCTCCGTCAATTGGCGGAACGAGGCTGTCCGCCCCCGCGGCTGTGGCACGGAGAGGACTACGACCCGCTGATCCTGCGGGGCGAGCACCTCGCCCGCGCCCGCCATGACGTGCCGGCGGAGGCCTGGGTGCTGGCCGTGGATGTGGATGAGTTGCTGGACCACGACTTTCGCCTCGACGACGCGGTGGCCGCCTGCGAAGCCACCGGCGCCGCTTACATCCGCGCGGTCATGATCGACCGCCTCGCTCCTCCCGACGGCCCGCGCGAGATCACTCCCGCCTCCGATCTTTTCGCGCAATTTCCCGTGGACAGCACACTCACCGCGCACGTCGCCCAAGGCTGGGTTTCCAAAGTGGTCCTGCGGCGGGCCTGGGTGGCGTTGGCCGATGGCTCCAGCCACATCACCCAAGATCCCGACCTGCCGGTTTATCACGAATTCCCCTCCCTCTACCACTTCAAATGGGATGGCGACGTGGTCGCCCGGCTGCGGGAACGCGCGCGGGATTATGCGGCCAAGGGATTGTCCTGGTGGGAGCAAAGCCATCGCCTGGCCAACCACCTGGAAGGCGTCGAACTCGCGCCGCCGCCCTTCATCCCGCGAAATCCCGGACCCTCGCCGCAGTTGGTGGAGAGCTTTCGCCAGGCCCGGCATGCCGCCGAAGGAGTCAGCGCCCTGCTGGCAAACCTCCGGCGCGGCGGCTGGGGCCGGCTGTGGCTGGGCGGCGCCGCCTGCCATGAGCAACAACGTCGCCTGCGCCAAGCCACCGATGCCTGGGAGAAAGGCCAGCCTCATCAAGCCTTCGGCCGCTTGCGGGAAAATGCCGCGCAGGCCAAACGCCTCCTGGAACGCCTGCGCCGCGGCTGGGGCGGCCGGCTCCTCGTCCGCTCCGCGCACCTCCGCGAGGTGGAAAAATTCGAAAAGCAACTCGCCAAGGCGGAAAAACGGCTGGGGGCTCGCACCGAATGAAAACCCAGGGCGATCATCATTTCGTAAACTCCAGGTGAAAACCCGCCCTCCAACGGCTCCTTTCAAGGTGTGGAGGACAAATCTTGAGCAAATTTGCGTGAGTATCCTCGCTTTTGAGACGAAAATCTGCCAGCAGACC
>CAZQUC010000375.1:0-4520 GCA_964596095.1 uncultured Enterobacteriaceae bacterium | reverse complement strand
CGCTCAACCCCCGGCTGCTGTGGCTGGCATGGCTTCGCCATGACCCCAACTCAGGCGTGTTCGTCGGGAGAATTCAGTTTTCAGCCTGACGGCTCATTGCGCGCTGCGTTCGTAGGCGGCGCTTTCTCCGGCCAGGGCGGCGAGGGCTTCGCCGACCAGATAGAGCGAGCCGCAGATGAGGACGGGTGGATGCTCCGGGCCGCGTGGGACGAAGGCGAGCGCGTCGGCCAGGGTGGGGATTGTGTGAACGGGCGGGGGAGGGGGGGCGTCGGGAAGGTCCGGCCCCGTGGCTTCGGCGGCTAATTGCTCCGCGGGCACGGCGCGCGGGCTGTTGACGGTGACAAAGACGAAGCGACGCGCGAGGGGCCGCAGTTGGACGAGGGTTTCGTGGTGGTTTTTGCCGGCGACGGCGCCGAAAATGATCGTCGCTTTTTCCTCGCCGAAAATTTCCCGCCAGGTTTCCCGCAAGGACTGCGCGCCGTGGGGATTGTGCGCGCCATCGAGGACGAGGCGGCCGTCCCAGCCGAGGCGCTGGAACCGTCCCGGCCACTCGACGCGGGCCAGCGCCTCGGGGGGCGCGACCAGACCGGCGGCGTCCATCGCGGCGAGGGCGAGGGCGGCATTCCACCGCTGGTGCCGGCCGGCGAGGGACAGCGAGCCGTCCCACGGGGCGTCCACGATCGTGAGCGGAGCGTGGCGTTCCGCGGCCACGCGTTCGATCACCGCCCGCGCGGCCGGCTCCTGCGGGGCCGAGACGACCGGCACGCCGGGCTTGATGATGCCCGCTTTCTCCTCCGCGATTTTTTCCAACGAATCCCCCAGCCACTGGGTGTGATCCAGCCCGATGGGCGTGAGCACGCTGACGGCGGGCGTGAGCGCGTTGGTGGCGTCGAGCCGGCCGCCCATGCCGGTCTCCATCACCAGAACCTGCGCCCCCGCGTCGCGGAACCACCATAAGGCCAAGGCAGTGGTGATTTCAAAAAACGTCGGATGCGGATCCCAGGGTGTGACGTGGCGGCGGATAACCTCCAACCGCCGCGCGGCTTCTTCCTCGGGAATGGGCCGTCCCTCGACGCGGATGCGCTCGGTGAAGCTCACCAAGTGCGGCGAAGTGAACAAACCCGTGCGGTGATGCCCGGCCCGGCTCAAGGCATCCAGCATCGCGCACACCGAGCCTTTGCCATTGGTCCCCGCCACGTGAATAAGGCGCTGGGTCTTGCCGGGCAGGACGATCAACTCCATGAGCTTCCGCATGTTCTCCAGCCCGAGTTTGATCCCGAACATCTGCGTGCCATAGAGCCATTCGAGTTCGCGGGAGAACTCCGGGCGGACGGGGGCGGCATGGGGATCGGTGGACACGCTCGGCAGAGGCATGGAGGGGAAACATCGCGGCGCGCGCACCGCTCCGTAGGGAGAAGCGGACTGGGCGGTGGTCAATCGGGAAATTTTTTTTGAAAAAAAGCTTTTCATCAAGAGCGAAATTTGATGGAATCGCCGCTGTCAACCTGATCCATTTATGAAAATCACCCAAACCCCTGAGGTGGTGGATTGCTTTGCCCGGCGCGTCGTTCGCGGTGCGCTGGTGGGGGCCGCCACCACGATCCTGATGTGCGCGATTTCCGCCGACGCGGCGCCAGTGCCGGTGAACAATTTCAGTTTTGAAAGCGCGACCTACACCGGCACCAACAGTTGGACCTACGATCTGACCGACACCGATCCCGAGACCGACATCGAATGGGATGGACGCGACGGCAACAACCAGAACGACATCGCCTTCATTGAGCGCATCGGAGGGTTCGTGTCCCACGGCCTGGCCCACCTGGGCATGGCCACCAACTATTACGTTTATCAGGACACCCGGGTGCCGTGGGAGGCGAATACGCGCTACACCCTGACCGTCGGCGTCGGGCGGCGTAATGCCTCGTTCACTCTGGCGGGCAATGTCTCCGTTTTCGGGCTGACCAATGAAGTTCAGTTCCTGCCCACTCCCGACGAGCTGGCCTCCAACGAGTTGCTGGCCGAAGCCCATGCCACCACCAATGCCTCCGAACTTCCCAACAGCGCTTTCGCCGATTTCTCCGTAACGTATGTCACCGGGGCCACGCCGCCGACCGGCACGATCATCATTTTTCTCGGCGATGCTTCATCCGGCGGTCGCTCGCATTTCGATAACATCCGGCTGGATAAAGTCAGCGCGCTCGATCCCGATGGCGACGGGCTGCCCAGCGATTGGGAGATCCAGCACGGGCTGAACCCCAACAGCGCCGCGGGCGATGACGGCGCGGCCGGGGATCCGGACGGTGACGGCTCTCCCAATCTCGAGGAATTCCAACGCGGCACCGATCCGAAGAACCCCGACACTGACGGGGACGGCGCGCCCGATGGCGTGGAAACGAAGACGGGCGTGTATGTTTCTCCCACCAATCTGGGCACCGATCCGCTCAACCCTGATACCGACGGCGACACCTTGTCCGATGGCGCGGAGGTGGCCGGTCCCATCATCACCGATCCCAATCGACGGGATACCGACGGTGATGGTTTCGAAGACCAGGCGGAACTCGCCGCGGGCACCAATCCCTCGGTGGGAGGCCAGGACAGTTTTCCCTCCGTCAGCGCGCTCACCGAGGTCGTGCTCGGACTGAATTTCGTCGGCGGCCGGGTCGATGGCACGCCGGGCGCCGCGGTCACGGGCACCGCGGGCGTTATTCCGCAGGCGAATTGGAACAATCTGGCGGATCTCGGCGGCCGCGGCGTGTCGCTGGTGGACGCGGCCAACGCTCCCGTGCTCATGCGGGTCGATTGGACGGTGGACGACACCTTCACCATCGCGGTCGGCCCGCCGGCCGATGGCAACGCGGCGTTGATGCAGGGGTATCTCAAAACCCGCAAAGGCGTCGAAACCAAAGTCACCGTCTGGAATCTGCCCTACGCGAGCTATGACGTGTATGTGTATGTGGATAGCGATAATGCCACGCGGGTGGCGGATTACACGGTCAACGGCGTCACTCTTTCCGGCATCCGTGAGGCCGAGGACAACTGGCCGGTGGAAGACGGCGGCGGGACGTTCGTGCAGGCCGTTATCAATGGCGCGGCCGGCAATTATCTGCACTTCCGCAATGTCACCGGCCCGCAGATGGTCCTGACCGTCACCAATACCACGCCCAACGATGATTTCGGCGGCCCGGTCAACGCCATTCAAATCGTGCGTCCCGCCGTGGACACCGACGGTGACGGGATGCCCGACCTTTGGGAAGAGGCGAATGGATTGAACAAAAACGTCAACGACGCCGCGGACGATCCCGATGCCGACGGACTCAGCAACCTCCAGGAGTATCAACGGGGCACCGACCCGCGCAAGCCGGACACGGATGGAGATGGGCTGCGTGACGGCGTGGAAGATGGCGGCGGCGTCTGGGTCTCGGCCGAGCAAACCGGGACCAATCCGCTCCATCCCGACACCGATGGCGACGGACTGCTTGACGGCGTGGAAACCAATACCGGCACGTTCGTGAGTGAGACCAACACCGGCACCAATCCCCACCTGGCGGACACGGATGCCGACGGTTTTTCCGACGGTTACGAAGTGGGCGCCAAAACCAACCCGGTGAGCGCGGCGAGCTTTCCCCCGTTGCCGGCGCCGCTCGGTTATTGGCCGTTTGACGATCAGGGCGCGGAGGAAACCGTGGATCTTTCCGACTCCGGCAACCCGGGCTTCGTGATGGGCGAGCCGGCCTACGTCGCCGGACACACCGGCGCGGCTGGGGATTTCGCCATCGACTTCGACGGCCTGGATGACGCGGTGCTGACCGTGGACGGCCTGCTGGACGGCGTGGAGGAATACACCCTCAGCGGCTGGGTCGAATTCACGGAAAGCCAGGCGGCCCGCACCGGCTTCTTCGGCGTCAACGACGCGATCGAGTTCGGGATGATCAATGCCACCACCATCGAACTGTGGACGCCCGTCGCCGGGAACATCCAGACGCCGCTCGGCCCGTCGTCCGACGGCTGGCGGCACATTGTGGTCGTCTCCGATGCCACGGCCCGCACGATTTATCTCGATGGCACGCCGGTGGTGACGGGCGCCGCCGAGTCGCCCAGTGCCAGCACCGGCGGTTCGTTCAACATCGGCGGCGGCGGCATCCAGGATGGCTCCGGCAACTGGTTCCGCGGGCGCATCGACGATGTCGCCGTGTGGGATGTGGCCCTGGCGCCGCCGTTCGTGCAACAACTCGCCGCCGGCCGGTTGACGCCTTTGGGCACCAGGCCTCCCGTCGCCACGTCCTGGGCCATCACGTCGGTCCAATTCGCGGCCGCCACGCGCACGGTGACGCTCACCTTCACCTCCGAAGCCGGGAAAAGCTATCTCGTCGAGCGGCTGGATCCCACCACCGGCGGCACGTGGACGACCTTGTCCGGCCCGCTGACGGCGGCTGGCGAGGCCACCACCTTCACCGATCCGAATTTGCCGCCGACGCTGGACTTCCGGCTCTACCGCATCCGGCATGATTGACCGGGGCGGG